>JAKOMY010000347.1 GCA_022702225.1 Microbacteriaceae bacterium
TCGCACCGACGCCGACGAACATCTCGACGAAGTCCGAGCCCGAGATCGAGTAGAACGGCACGCCGGCCTCGCCGGCGACGGCGCGGGCGAGCAGGGTCTTGCCGGTTCCGGGAGGGCCGTAGAGCAGGACACCCTTCGGAATGCGGGCGCCGACCTCCTCGAACTTCTTCGGGTCCTTGAGGAATTCCTTGATCTCGTCGAGCTCTTCGATGGCCTCGTCGGAGCCCGCGACGTCCTGGAACGTGACGGTGGGGGTTTCTTTCGTCACGAGCTTTGCCCGCGACTTGCCGAACTGCATGACCTTGCTACCGCCGCCCTGGGCGCTGGAGAGCAGCCACCAGAAGAGCAGACCGAGGAGGACGAGCGGCAGCATCAGACCGAGGATGCTGTCGAACCAGCTGGGCTTGGGCACGACGTCGTTGAAGCCGTCGGAGGGGTTCGCCGCGTCGATCGCGCTCGCGACCTCGTTCGCACGGGCCTGGCTGAAGTAGAACTGCACGTCGTTGGCGCCCTCGAAGGGCTGCGACAGCTTCAGGTCGACGCGCTGATCGGGATCGTTCGTCACGACCTGGCTCACGGTGCCGCCCTTGAGCAGGTCGAGGCCCTCCTTGGTGGAGACCTGACGGGCACCACTCAGGTTGGAGATGAGGGAGAAACCGATGACCAGAAGCAGACCGACCAGCAGAACGTAGATGATCGGATTTCGCGTGATCTTCTTGAAATTCATGGTGGGCGAGCCCAGCCCTTTCGTGATCCTCCGCAGAAATGCGGTCGCAACAGGCTAACGCCCACGGACTATGCCGGGCCTGTGCGTTCGTCATGGGCGTACAAGGCTCGGGATGCCACCCGCCCGGCGTCGTGCGGTCGAGGTGCTCTCAGGAGTAGACGTGGGGGGCGAGCACCGCGACGTCGCGGAGGTTGCGGTAGCGCTCGGCGTAGTCGAGGCCGTACCCGATGACGAAGTCGTTGGGGATGTCGAAACCGACGTAACGGCAGTCGACCTCGACCTTCATGGCGTCGGGCTTGCGCAGCAGCGCGAGCACCTCGACGGACTCGGCACCGCGCGAGGCGAAGTTCTCGAGCAGCCAGCTGAGGGTGAGGCCCGAGTCGATGATGTCCTCGACGATCAGCACGTGCTTACCCGTGATGTCGGTGTCGAGGTCCTTGCGGATCTGCACCACACCGCTCGAGCGCGTACTCGCGCCGTACGAGGACACCGCCATCCAGTCCATCGACACGTGGATGGGAAGGTGACGCGCGAAGTCGGCCATGACCATGACCGCGCCCTTGAGCACACCCACGAGGACGACGTCGCGCCCCTCGTAGTCGGTGGCCACCTGTTTCGCGAGTTCCCCGAGCTTCTCGTGGATCTGCTCCTCGGTGAGGAGGACTTCGCTGATGTCGTCGGAGATGTCGGCGGCGCGCATTGGGAAAGTCTACGTCGGCGGAATCAGGATGCCGTCCGCGCGACGACCTCGATGCGCGCACCGACGCGGCGGGCGAGGCATCCGGGAAGATCGATGGGTCCCTGCCCCGTCCAGTCGGTGGCGAGGCGGGCGACCTCGAGAGTCTGCGCGCGGGACAGGGAGACGCCGAACTCGCTGTCGACCACGTAGCGGACGATCCTGTTGCGCAGGGCGGCCGGGTTCGCAGCGAGCGCGGCGACCGAGATCGAGATGCCCGCCTCGGCGTGCTCGACGATGTCCTCGATGGTCTCGTCGATCATGTCCTGGAACGCATCGGCGTCCTCGCGCAGCTGCTCGGCGGTGCGGGCGAGGGCCTCGGCCACACCGGGTCCGAGCTCGGACTCGAGCACCGGCATCACCCGGTCGCGCACGCGCACCCGGGAGTACGCCGGGTTCGCATTGTGCGGATCGGTCCACGGCTCCAGCCCCTCGGCTGCGCAGGCGGCGACGGTCGTGCGCCGGCGCACCGAGAGCAGGGGGCGCGCCCAGACCGGGCCCGCGGGATCCCGCCTCTCCGCGGGCATGCCGGCGAGGCTCAGCCCCCCGGAACCGCGCGCGAGACCGAGCAGGACGGTCTCGGCCTGGTCGTCGAGCGTGTGCCCGAGCAGGACGACATCGGCCCCGATCTCGGCGGCCGCCGCAGCGAGGCCCGCATAGCGCGCCGTCCGCGCCGCTGCCTCGGGGCCGCCGGTCGACCCGACCTCGACGCGGACGACGCGGGCGCCGAGACCGAGAGCACGCGCCTTCTCGGCGGCGGCCGCCGCCACGGCATCCGACCCCTTTTGCAGTCCGTGGTCGACGACGACGGCCTCGGCCAGGATGCCGGCGCGGGCCGCCTCGAACGAGGTGGCCGCCGCCAGAGCCAGCGAATCCGGGCCGCCCGACAGCGCCACCACGACGGGTCCGTCGACGCGACCGAGAGCGGCACGGACGGCGCGGCGCACCTCGGCGACGGACGGGTCGAGTCCTGGGCGGTGATCCATGTCTCCACGCTAGCGGGGGTCCGACTCCGGTCTGCAGCGGCCTCCGACTAGGCTGGGCCGCGGAAATCCACAGATCTAAGGAGCACGAGTATGGGCGCGTACGACGCCGTCATCGAGATCCCCCGCGGCAGCCGCGTGAAGTACGAGGTCGACCACGGCACCGGCCGCGTCTACCTCGACCGCATCCTCTACACGGTGTTCGGCTACCCCGCGAACTACGGCTTCTTCGAGAACACCCTCGGCGAAGACGGCGACCCGCTCGACGTGCTCGTGCTGCTCGACCGCGAGCTGCACCCCGGCATCCTCGCGAAGGTGCGCCCCGTCGGCGTGCTCAAGATGAGCGACGAGGCCGGCGGCGACGACAAGGTCGTGGCCGTGCTCGCGAAGGACCCGCGCTGGGACCACATCCAGGACGTCGGCGACATCGACGAGTGGACCAAGAAGGAGATCACGCACTTCTTCGAGCACTACAAGGACCTCGAGCCCAACAAGTGGGTCAAGGTCGACGAGTGGGCCGGTGCCGCCGAGGCCGAGCGCCTGGTCGGCGAGGCGTTCACCCGCTTCGACGAGCACGACGCGCAGACCAAGACGCAGGGTTCGGGCGAGGCTCCCAACACGCTCTGATCCACAGAACGCGAGAAGCCCCCGGTCCGCTGACCGGGGGCTTCTCGTATAAATCGAGGGGTGTCAGACCGAGACGCCGCGGGCGCGCAGCCAGGGCGCGGGGTCGGTGGTCCCACCGGACGGCGGGTAGACCTCGAAGTGCAGGTGGCAGCCGAACGAGTTGCCGGTCTGACCGGTCGCGGCGATCTGCTGGCCGGCGGAGACACGCTGCCCATACGAGACGTAGATGCCGCCGTCGACGATGTGGCCGTAACCGGTGCCCGAGCCGTCGTCGTGAGCGATACGGATGTAGTTTCCGAAGCCGCCGTTGCGGCCGGCGTAGGTGACGCGGCCGGAAGCTGCCGCGTAGATGGGCGACCAGCAGCTGGCGCCGAAGTCGAGGCCGAGGTGCCAGGTGCTCGCGCAGTAGCTCGAGTTGCACTGACCGGAACGGGGGCCGTAGCCCGACGACGTGTAGGCCGACGAGGGGCGAGCCCAGCCGGAGCCGCCGACGCTTCCGCCGCCTCCGCCTCCGCCGCCACCGCCGCTTCCGCCGCCGCCGCTGTTGTTGTTGCTCTGGTTGTTGCGGGCTTCCTGCTCGCGGCGCGCGCGCTCAGCCGCGTCACGGGCCGCAGCCTCTTCCCGCGCCTTGCGCTCGCGCTCTTCGCGCGCCTTGCGCTCAGCCTCAACGCCCGCCTGGTACTCGGCGACGGTCTTGGCGGTGGTGTCCTGGAGTGCGGCGAGCTGCGCCTCGAGCACGGCCTGGTTGGCCTGCTGGGCGGCGAGGGCTTCCTGCGCGGCCTGAGCCGCCTGCTGAGCCGCGGCCATCTTTTCTTCGGCGATCGTCTTCAGACGGTCGCGCTCGGCGCGGGCGTCGTTCGCCTGGTTGCTGAGGTTCTTCGCGCTGTCGCGGGCCGCCACAGCCGAGGCGTACACCGACTTGTTGCGCTCGAGGAGCTTGTCCATCGTGCCGAGCTTGGCCAGCAGGTCGTCGGCCGAAGCGGCGGAGCCCGAGAAGAACAGGTCGAGAGAGGTGTCGTCGCCGCCGGAGCGGTACAGCTGGGCGGCGACCTTGCCGGCCTTGCTGGCGGCATCGGTTGCCTTGGCGGCTTCGGCATCAGCCTGCTGCTGGATGAGCTGAGCGCGGTAGTCCGCATCCTGGTAGGCCTGCTGCGCGGCGTAGTACTCGTCGGAGCGCGCCTGCACCTCGGCCTGCGTGCGGGCGACCTCGGACTGCAGTCCCTGGATCAGCCCCTGGATGCGCGAGATCTCGCCGGCCTTCGCGGCCTCGTTGGCCTTGGCGGCCTGCACGTCGTCCCACGAGGGGTAGTCGGCGGCCACGGCGGGCGAGTTGAAGCCGGACGTCGCTGCGCCGAAAGCGCCGAGGGCGACCGCACCGAGAGCGCCGTACTTCAGAGCACTGCGCCTGTCGAAGGTGGGCCACAAACGCCGCTGCTCACTGGCCGTGGGGGCGCAGCCGCAGTCGTCGGTCTGATCAGGGGGTACGAGCGTCACGGGCTACCTCATCTCACCGGGTCGCAACTCGGCTAACAGTAGCAACACGAGTCACACGTACAACAGGGCGAGTTCCCGCTGTCGCGGCCCATCCTGCGCCCCCGACACGCGCGGAGGGGGGACGCCACGCCCTCGATTGGCAATCTCGAAGTTTGTGAAGTAGGCTCGGTCGTCGGCAAGCGAGGATGAAATCGCAAGGTTTCAGGCTCATCCGGCCCCATCGTTTAGCGGCCTAGGACGCCGCCCTTTCACGGCGGTAGCACGGGTTCGAATCCCGTTGGGGTCACTCTCCGGTGAAGTACAATTGAAAATGCATGGCCCTGTAGCGCAGTTGGTTAGCGTGCCGCCCTGTCACGGCGGAGGTCGCGGGTTCAAGTCCCGTCAGGGTCGCTCCATAGCGACGGGCCTTCTTTCGAGGAGGCCTTTCGTCTAGGAAGCGGCAGACATGTCGCTCGGCTCTGTAGCTCAGTTGGTAGAGCGCACGACTGAAAATCGTGAGGTCACGGGATCGACGCCCGTCGGAGCCACACGGATGATCATTACAGTCATCCCAGAAACCCTCGCCTAGCTTCTACATGGCGGGGGTTTTGCTTTGCCCTGGCGAGAGCGGGTTTC
>JAKOMY010000355.1 GCA_022702225.1 Microbacteriaceae bacterium
CGGATGCCACGGCCGACCGACTCGTCGCGGCGGTGGAGGCCGCCAAGGCCGGTGGTCGGTCTGTGTCAGACGTGCCGGTGGAGCGGGTCGAGAATCTCGACGCGCTTCCGGCGGAGGAGCCTGTTGAGCCTCGGCGCGGGTCAACGCTGTCAGTACAGGACGACGAGGATGCCGTCAGCGTGGTGCATCCGCGCGTCCGCGCCTTCGTGCCCTGGCCGATCCCCGTGTCTGGGGGAGTCTCTGTGCTCGACGCTCTTCCGAGCCCGTCTGCTTCCGGGCGGGTTCGCTCCGCCATCGTGGAGGCCATCGCCGCCGAGGGGCCGATCTCTCGAGCACGCTTGGCGCGAGTGGTGGCGGAAGCATTCGGACTGTCACGTGTGTCGGGCGCCCGGGCCGCAGCGATCCTCCGGCTGATCCCGGATGCTCACACTCGACAGGGCGACGAGCAGTTCGTCTGGCCGGTGGACGTGGATGTCGCCGCCTGGCGCGATGTGCGCACGAGTCCTCCGGGGGAGAGTCGACCGCTCGAGTCCGTCGCTCTCGAGGAGATCGCGAACGCGATGGCCGTTGTCGCTGAGCTCGGCGGTGGGGTCCGCGAGGACGAGATCAAACGAGAAGCTTTGCGGCTGTTCGGTGGAAAGCGGATGACGACGCAGATCTCCGAGCGACTTGCCGAGGCTCTGACGGTGGCGGTGGCTACCCGACGGGTCGAACTTGCGCCGTCGGGGGCCTATCTCGCCCGCTTCTAAGGTGCCGATCGCGTCCAGACGACGGATAGAGTGACCCCGATCAACACCTGGGGGGCGCAATATGGGGCGAGGATTCGCAGTCATCGATCTCGAAACGACGGGTCTGTTTCCGCAGAAGCACGACCGCATCGTCGAGGTGGCGATCGTGCATGTGTCACCGACAGGCGTCGTCGAGGGAGCGTGGGAGACGCTCGTCAATCCAATGCGCGATATGGGAGCGCAGCGTATCCACGGGATCAGCGCCGCTGCGGCCGCGCGAGCTCCGGAGTTCGGCGCTCTCGCCCCGTCCATTGCGTCGCTCTTGCGCGGGCGTGTGCCTGTCGCGCACAACGCCAGTTTCGACGCACGGTTCTTGGCTCACTCGATGGAGCAGGCCGGTCTAGTGTGTCCCGATTTCGCTTACTGGATGTGCACGATGCAGCTCGCAGGCACATTCCTGCCGGGCAATCGGAGCCTTGCCGACTGCAGCGCTGCCATTGGATATGCGATGGAGAACGCTCATCGCGCCTCGGCCGATGCCCTCGCTGCGGCCGCGCTCCTTCGCGCCTACATCGGCGCGGGTCACGATCCCGCCTGGTGGGATGGGTGGCTCGCGACCCCGGGGGAGTGGCCCGATGAGCCGTGCGACACGACAGCCTGGCTGGCACGCACGGACTCCGACACGGCGCCGCGGTCGGTTCTCGAGCGGCTGCACGTGGACGTCGCGACTGACGCCGCCATCGACGACGGCGCCCTCAATCTCGATTACCTCGCTCTGCTCGATCGCGTCCTCCTCGATCGGTATATGTCTGCGACGGAGACCGATGACCTCATCCGGTTCGCCGCTGAGCTGAACCTTTCGAGCACCGCAGTTCGGCGCATCCATTGCGCCTACTTCGACGGGTTGGTTTCGGCGGCCTGGGCGGACGATCAGCTCACCGCTGACGAGTGGGCTGACATCCAGAAGATCGGTATTTTGCTCGAGATCGACGCGCAGACTATCGCCGGCGCCGCTTCGAAACCGGACGCCGCAGCCCCGACCCTCACCACCGGCTTCCGCCTGTCGGCCGGTGACACCGTCGTCATCACCGGAGACACGCGCCGAGATCGAGCGGCGTGGTTCGACATCCTCGCCGAGCGCGGTCTGATCCCGAAGGACAGCATGGTGAAGAAGGCCAAAGTGCTCGTGGCGGCCGACCCGGATTCGATGTCGGGGAAGGCGCGGCAGGCGCGGGCGTGGGGGATTCCGATCGTTACGGAGGACGGGCTGGAGAGGTTGATGGGGTTGGGGGCTGGCGAGTAGCGGCGGCGTCTAGGGACCTCAGCGTGCAGGGGACGATGTCCGGGGGTGGGGCCCGTGTCAGCGCCGTTATGCACCTCTCGCCATGATTTAGGGCAGTATGTCTCACGTCGCAGAGATTCGTCGACGAGTTGCCGTCCGCGTGCGACGCCATGGGGGTGGGGCAGAGAATGGCCGAGAAGGCAATTGCGGATAACGCGGCCGAGCGTCTGACGGAATCGACTTGGGGGGTGGGATACCGGACGGTCTTCCGAGTAAGACCGCATGTCGATGCAATCGAAGTCGCCGAGCGCCACGTGCGCGGGTGGCTCGGCGAGAAGCTTGGTGGTGTCGGTCGACTCGACGACTGGGACGGCGCCACCAGCCGTGACTTCGATGATCGATACTCAATCTTCGTCACAGGTATCCACGACGCGGATGAGAGCGTTGGACGCAGGCTTTACCGGTTGGTCGACGCTAACCTCACCGGGACATTCATTATCTCCATCTACGCCGCACGAGAGACTGGCGCAAAGCGGGGGCTTCTCGTCGTTGAAGGCGCACTGGACGGGGTCACCGACGACGCTGCTTTGGACGTAGTTGGTACCCCACGCATTGTGCGTGACCTCCTCGATGAGCTTGAGCCACTGGATGGATCGACTCTCCTGACTAACCGGCCGCAGTTCGTCAGATCTGAGGACGTTCGTTCCGTCCTGGACGCAATCACGGACAAAACTCGCATCGGGTCCGTGATTGTCGCTTCTTCGCCGGGCACGGAGGTAGATGTTGCGTGGTCCGAGATCATCGAGAAGCTGACGCGCAATAGCCTCGGAGTCGCTGCGACATTTGTGATCGCTGCGGAAGCTGTCCCTGTTCTCAACCAACACTTGCCGGCGTCGCACGAAGCGCCGGCCGGCCGCGTACGAACCTTTGGCCCGGACGTCCAGCTCGACGATCCGCTCGACGGTCGGGCGCACCGCTTCCTCGGCCCATCCACACTCGCCCGGGCGATTAGGGGTCGAACCGTCATCGGCAAGCTACCCGCAGTGCATGCCCGCGGGCCGCGACTGCGTCTTCTGGAACGCGCGCTCCCGGCAGATGCCCGTCGAACCATCGAGTTGCTCGATCGAGCCGGCCGACGGCAGAGAATCGCTGAACAGGTTGCGATTGAGTCCGCAGGCGAACAGCGGATACTCCCCGATTCGAGCGCCGCTGGCCCGCCGTCCGAGAGCGGTCCCTCGGAGGCAACCACGGGTACGCGGACACCCGTCTTGGCGATCCTCAAGCGCGTGCTGGCCCGGTGGCTTGGGCGCGCGGAAGTTACCGAACTCGAAGTTGAGGAACTCGACACCTTCATCGCTGCGAATATCGCGGATGCTCGCGTAGCCCAGGACTACATCTCTGAAGTTGAAGCCGAGAACGATCGTTTGCTGACTGAGTTGACTGATCTGCGAGCGCAGCTTGACGAACTCGGATTTGAAATTGCACTTTCGGCAGATGAGGTTCGAGTATTTAATCGTGAGAACCAGCTGCTCAAGGCGCGATTGCGTGAACTTCACGAGTTTGCGCCCCCTATCGATGCTGAAGCCGAGCTTTGGGCTCCGCCGGCTGACGTCGAGGAATTGATCGCGCGCATAACTCCTGGTGAGGATGCTCACGCGGCATTGCAGTACGTGGAGTTCACTGGTGACCCTGCCGCTGTCGCTGAGGTCAGGAAGCGGGACCATTACGGCAAGTATGCGAATGACTTGTGGGACTACGTGCGCGTTCTCGCTGAATACGCGGCTCTCCGCGAGGGTGGCGTATTCGATGGAAGCGTGTATATGTACCTCGAACAGGACGACGTCGACGGATTCAAGTGTTCTCCGCAGCGGCATGCGGCACGTGAAAGCGAATCGGTTCTACAGAACAACAAATGGCGAAGCGAGCGTGAACTGCCCGTGCCGGCCAGTGTGGACCCGACGGGGCGAATTTTGATGCAGGCGCACTTCAAGCCCACTCATCGAGACCAATTTGCTCCGCGCATGTACTATTTGGACGATGTAAAGTCCACCGGGAAGATCTACATCGGCTACATCGGTCGTCATCTCTCGAATACAAGAACGTCCTGAGCTTGGGCTCTGCGAGCCGATGGCATATGCGCCTGTTCGAGATAAACCACACGGTCCCGTCGCCCGCAGGAGGCCGACCTAGCGCTGATTATGGGGCGTCCGCTGCGAGCCGCTGCTCGTTCTCGACGGCGTTCATGTCGAGCACGTCCACCGAAGCGACGGGCTTCTGATCGTCCCCGTTCAGGTTCCGACGACGCCTGTCGGTTGTCCTTCGTGCGGGGTGGCTGCTGTCGTTGCATGTTGCCTAACGTGCCCGGCGTGATGCGAGCGCGAATCGTGTGGCGGCAAATTGTCCCGCGGTGCGGCGACGAGGGTTCCGCGAAGACGACGTGCGGCTCGATGCCGGCGAGTCCAGGTGCGACCGGGGTCGCCGCCCAAGACCGCATCAGTACCCCGTCGGACCCGAGCTACTGTTGCTCATCGACTCGGTTAGCGTAAGAGGGTTGTACGCGAGTCGGGAGAGTCTGTGGTTACAGGTCCACTGAAGGGTCAGGTCGACAAGGTCTGGGATGCGTTCTGGTCGGGCGGCATCGCTAATCCCGTCGAGGTGATTGAGCAGATCACGTACCTGCTCTTCATCAAGCGTCTCGACGAGTTGCACACGAAGGCCGAGCAGAAGGCTGCGCGCTTCGGCGACCCGATCGAGAACCCGATCTTCCCGGACGGGTACGACAGCGACCTGCCGGGGCGTCGGCCGTTCCGCGACCTCCGGTGGAGCGTGTTCACGAACTACTCGCCCGCCGAGATGTTCGATGTCGTTTCCGAGCACGTCTTCCCGTGGCTGCGCCAGCTCGGTGCTCAGGGCTCCAGCTATGCGCGCAACATGCGCGACGCGCGGTTCACTATTCCGACGCCGGCCCTCCTCACGAAGGTCGTCGACCTGCTCGCCGAGATTCCGATGGAAGACCGCGACACAAAGGGCGACATCTATGAGTACATGCTGCTCAAGCTGTCGACGAGCGGCACGAACGGGCAGTTCCGTACCGCCCGGCACATCATTCAGCTCATGGTCGACCTACAGCAGCCGCGTCCGGACGACCTCATCATCGATCCGGCGGTGGGCACTGCCGGGTTTCTCATCACCGCCGAGGAGTACTTGCGCGCGCACCACCCCGAGATCTGGACGGATGCTGCCACCCGTGCCCACTTCAACGGACCGATGTTCACCGGCTACGACTCCGATGCCTCGATGGCGCGTATCGCGAGCATGAACATGCTGCTGCACGGCGTGGAGAACCCGACAATTGAACGCGGCGACTCACTGTCCGAGGGGCACCCGGGTCTCGATCAGTACACACTCGTGCTCGCAAATCCGCCGTTCGCTGGCTCGCTCGACGACGAAACGGTCGCGAAGGATCTGCAGAAGGTCATCAAGACCCGCAAGACCGAGCTCCTCTTCCTCGTTCTCATGATTCGGATGCTGCGCAACGGCGGTCGTGCGGCTGTCGTCGTACCAGAGGGGGTGCTCTTCGGGTCGTCGAACGCGCACAAGGCCGTCCGCAAGATGCTCGTCGACGACCATAAGTTGGATGCCGTCATCAAGCTGCCGTCGGGAACCTTCAAGCCCTACACCGGGGTCTCGACCGCGATCCTTCTGTTCACGAAAACCTCGTCGGGCGGCACAGACCAGGTCTGGTTCTACGACGTGCGCGCCGACGGCATGACCCTCGACGACAAGCGCACGCCGATCGACGCGAACGACCTGCCCGACGTGCTCAGCCGTTGGCAGGCACGGGATGCCGAGGCCGCACGCGCCCGCACAGACCAGAGTTTCCTCGTGCCCAAGCAGGAGATCGTCGATAACGGCTACGACCTGTCGCTCAACCGCTATAAGGAGATCGAGGTTGAGGAGGTCGAGCACCGCTCGCCGATGGAAATACTCGACGAGCTCGACGCGCTCGAGGTCGAGATCCAGGACGGCTTGAAGCGCCTGCGGGAGATGCTCGCGTGACCTGGGAGACCGTGCTGCTGAGCGATGTGGTCAGCCCTGTGCGGGGGCGAGCCGGAACTCAGGCTCTTCCGGTCTATTCGGTTACGAAGCACTCCGGATTTGTCCCATCCTCGGAGTACTTCAAGA
>JAKOMY010000365.1 GCA_022702225.1 Microbacteriaceae bacterium
CACAAGCAGCTGCACTCCTTCGTCGCCGAGCTGAACCGCGTCTACAAGGATCAGGCGGCCCTCTGGTCGCGCGATCACGACGGTGCGGCGTTCTCGCGTCTCGGCGCTCCCGCGTGGAACGCGAACGTGCTCGCGTTCGCGCGCCGCGATCATCACGGCAACACCATCGTGGTCGTCTGCAACTTCTCGGGCGTCCCGCTGACCGATTTCCCGCTGGATCTGCCCGAATCGGGGACCTGGAGCGAGATCCTCAACAGCGATGCCGAAGTGTTCGGCGGTTCGGGTCAAGGAAACTTCGGCGCCGTCGACACGGACGGTCGCGGAAGCGCCACCCTGACCCTCCCGCCCCTCGGCGTTCTCTGGCTCCACCACCGCGCGGGAAGCTGACACCGGCACGACAGACCCCGGGTACTGGACCGCATGCCGCGTCCCGGTGCCCGGGGTCTGTCACGCGTGCACCTTCGCGAACGACGAACGGCCCCGTCCTCCTGCGGGAGGGCGGGGCCGCGGATCGTCCGGCGTCAGAAGAGCAGTGACGCCAGACGCGAGCGCGCGCGGATGACGCGGGCGTCGTCGTCGCCGACGAGCCCGAAGAGGTCGAGCAGGCGCTCGCGAACCGGAGCGCGCTCGTCGGTCGGCAGAGCGGCGAAAAGGTCGAGCAGGCGGCCGAAGGCGTCTTCGACGTGGCCGCCCACGACGTCGAGGTCCGCGACGAGGAACTGCGCCTCGAGACCCTCCGGATCAGCGGCCGCGGCGGCGCGCGCCGCCTGGAGGTCGGCACCCTGGACGCGGTCGAGAAGGCGGACCTGTCCGAGACCTGCGCGGGCATCGGCATCGCGGGGGTTCTCGGCGAGGGCCTGCTCGTAGGCGCGGATCGCGCGGGCGTAGTCGCCCTCTTCGATGGCGGCGAAGGCCTCGGCATGCAGCGGGGGCAGCTCCGGCTCGGCAACGGGGGCGTCGGGGGCGGAGCTCCCCTCGACCGGCACGGTTCCGGTGACACCGTGCTGGGCGGCGAGCTGCAGGAGCTGGGCGAACACGTCGCGCACCTGCTGCTCGGGCACGGCGCCGGTGAAGAGGGGAACCGGTTGACCGGCGACGAGGGCGAGCACCATCGGAATCGACTGCGCCCGGAAGCCCTGCGCGAGCTGCGGGTTCGCATCGACGTCGACCTTGGCCAGCACGAGTCGACCGGCGAGCTCGGTGACGACTTTCTCGAGGACGGGGCTGAGCTGCTTGCACGGTCCGCACCACTCGGCCCACAGGTCGATGACCACCGGCACGGTGCGCGAGAGCTCGAGCACCTCGCCGAACGTCTCGTCCGTCACGTCGAACACGAGCGGCAGGGCGCCGACCGCGTCCGCCGGCGCGGCGGGGGCGCCGGCTGCGGAAGCGCCGGGCGGCTGCGGACGGTTACGCAGCGACGAGAGGTCGACGGCACCGCGCATCACGGAACCGGGGGCGGGAGTGCTCACGGGGACACCTTCGCTTCGAGGAGGCTGGATCGGTAGCCGAGCAGGCGGATCTGGTCATCGGAGCCCTGGCTGGGCACGTAGAAGAAGACCTGGTCGGAGTATGTCGTGGTGAAGCCTGTCGCGGACTGGTCGACACCGGTGAGGGCCTTGACCGCGGGGTTGTTGTCCAGCTTGATCACGGCGTCTTTGTTCGTGGGCTTCGCCGTGTCGCTCTCGTACACGTTGACGGCGACGATGGCACCCGTGTCGAGCGTGGCCAGGGCGATCGGAGTAGCCGCTCCCGCCGAGGCCGAGAAGCTGATCTCCGCCGTTCCCGCACCGGTCTGGTTCAGCTCGTCGGTGCGCTTGGTCTTGTTGTCCTGGATCGCGGACAGCAGGAGATCGTTAGCCGTGTCGAACTTCGCGAACGAAGCGCTGTTCTGACCGTTGTTGATGACGTCGGCGTAAGCCGCGGCGACCTTCTCGGGCGCCATCACCAGGAACGAGGAGTCCGGCGGGACCTGGGTCGCGCCCACGTACGGAGCCGCCAGCTCGGGGAGGTTGGTGGAGGCTTCGAGATTGCCGACGTAGGAGGCCTTGTACTCCTCCCACGGCGTCTGCTGCGTCATCATCATGATCGTGGTCGTCGGGGTCGCGGCATCCGCCGACTCCACCACCGTCATCAGGGTGCGGGGCCACGTCCCCGTGGTCTGCGGGAGGACGATCTGCACGGGCTCCGCGGGAATCGCGGGCAGAGCCGGACGATCGGCGATCGCGGCGCGCAGCTTGTAGTTGGTCTGGCGCTCGGCCAGGGCGGGACCCGAGAGGCGCTCGGCGACCACGTTCGCATCGAGCGAGGCGTCCGCCTGGGCAACGGTCGACGAGACCTTCGAGACGATGCGCTGGGCCTGAGCCTCGGTCACCGCGGGCGGGAACTGTCCCTCCGGGACGATCACCGTGGGTGTCGGGCTCGGCGAATCCGTCGCGGCGAGCTGCGGCCAGGCATCGGCGGAGCAGCCCGCGAGAAGGGCCACCGACACGCCCAGAGCCGGCACGGCCACCAGCGCACGACGACCACCGAGGGCGCCGCGTACGCGCGCGCCTGCCCGGCGCCCGGGGCTCTGGGTCACGACGCCCTTGCGCTCGCCGTCCGCGCCGATCGTCGAGATCGGCTCGGTCACGGGCAACGGCAGGCCCTTGCGGCGCGGACGACGCTGGCGACGCACATGGCGGATGCCCAGCAGGTAGAGAATCAGGCCGATCAACAGGACGATCCCACCGCCGACGATGAGGGGACCGGCCCACGGCGTGGAATCGTCGATCGGCCAGGTGAGGCTGATGTTCGCGGGCGCCGGGGCGGTCCCGTCGGAGGCGACGAGGACGCTCATGTCGCTCGGGAGCTGAAGGGTGGTCGACAGCGACCCGGTCTGCTCGAACTCATCGAGCCAGAGATCGGAGTCCACGGGAGAGCGTCCGGTCGTCGCGGCGCCGGAGGCGGGTGTCACCGTCGGATCGACCTCGGAGGTCTGCACCGTTCCCTCGCCGTCGAGCGTGACGGAGGTGTAGGCGACGTCGGCGAGCCACGCCTTCACATCGGCGGTGCGCCCGTACGAAGCGAACACGGCGCCGTCGCCCTGGACGCGCAGCGTCTGCGCACCCGGGACGCTGTTCAGCACCGCTCCGTCGATCAACGTGAACGCCGTCGATCCCTCGGTCTGCACGTTCGCCGAGGTCTCCGAGGGTCCGTGGAACACGGTCCTTTGAGCGATACCGGCACCGATCATGGCCGCAGCGATGACGAATGCCACCACGGCCCAGACGAATCTCACGCTTCACACCATCCCCACCGGTGGCTCGGGCGCCACCGAATCGACATTTCAGACTATCCGAGGGTGCCTGAAAGTTCTCGGCAAGGCCCGTCGCGCGCTCAGACGGCTGTCGGCTCAGTATCCTGACGACACGGGCGCACCTGCCCGGCTGATGCGGGAGTCGTTCGGCATGAAGATCCACAACCCCTTCCGGGTCGCTCTGCTCGCCACCCTCGGCGTGGGAGTCGGCCTGCTGCTCATCGGCAGCGTGCAGAACCTCTCGACGATCCTGCTGTACGTCGGAACGGCGCTGTTCCTCTCCCTGGGCCTGGACCCCGTGGTCTCGTTCCTCGAGCGTCGCGGGCTCCCCCGCTGGGCGGCCGTGCTCGTCACGATCCTGGCGGTGCTCGGCGTCTTCGCCGGCATCATCTTCATGGTCGTGCCCATCATCGTCAGCCAGATCGCCCAGCTCGTCACGCAGATCGAGCAGTTGCTGCAGCCCGGCCGATGGAACGAGATCGTCACCGACGTGCAGACCTGGGTGTCGCAGACGCTCCCCTGGCTCAAGATCGACGAGGTCTGGGCGGGTATCCAGCACTGGTTCTCGACGCTGGATGTCGGAAGCATCTCCACCATGATCGGCAACAGTCTGCTGACCATCGGCGGCGCGGTCGCGGCCGGCCTCGGCGGCGCCTTCATCGTGCTGATCCTCACGATCTACTTCACGGCATCCACCCCCTCGCTGAAGTCGGCCGTCTATCAGCTGGTTCCGGCGTCGAAACGTGCGCGTTTCATCGAGTTGGCCGAGAAGATCACCGACTCCGTCGGCTACTACGTCATGGGACAGGTCAGCCTCGGCGTCATCAACGGCGTGCTGAGCGCGATCTTCCTGTCCATCATCAACGCCCCCTTCCCCGCCGTCCTCGCGGTGATCGCGTTCTTCTTCTCGCTGATCCCCCTCGTCGGCACGCTCACGGGTTCGACGATCATCGTCCTGACCTGCCTCATCCCCGGCCTCGGCACACCCACCTGGGCGATCGTGGCCGCGGCGATCTACTACCTCGTCTACATGCAGATCGAGGCGTACGTGATCTCCCCGCGCATCATGAACCGCGCCGTGTCGGTGCCGGGGTCGGTCGTGGTCATCTCGGCACTGGCCGGCGGCGCGCTGCTGAACCTGCTGGGCGCGCTCATCGCGATCCCGGTGGCGGCGAGCATCCTCATCATCTACCGCGAGGTCATCATCCCGCGGCAGAACGAGCGCTGATCCTCAGCCCCCGAGCTCGCCGTCCCACTCGGTCGGCAACGGCAGGGCGTCGGGGTTCACCGCAGCGACGATCTCGGTCAGCACGCGGCGCGTCTGCGTCTCGCCGACCCACAGATGCTTGCCGCCGTCGACTGCGATGAGGGTGGCATCCGGAACGGATGAGAAACGCTCACGGGCTTCGGCGGGACGCAGGTAGTCGTCGAACTCGGGCACCAGCACGACCATCCGGCGTGCATCGCCCGCCCAGGCGCCGACCTCTTCGGCCGTCGCGCGGTGCAGCGGGGGTGAGAGCAGGATGACGCCCTCGATGTCGTGGTCGCGTCCGTACTTCAGGGCGAGCTCGGTGCCGAACGACCACCCCACGAGCCAGGGGCGCGGAAGACCGCGCTCCCGCACGAAGTCGACGGCCGCAGCCACGTCGAAGCACTCCTTCGCGCCCCCGTCGAAGGCGCCCTCGCTCGTTCCCCGCGCAGACGTGGTGCCGCGGGTGTTGAACCGCAGCACGGCGAGGTTCGCAAGCGCCGGGAGCCGGCCAGCGGCCTTGCGCAGGATGTGCGAGTCCATGAATCCGCCCGCGGTGGGCAGCGGATGCAGAGTGACGAGGGTCGCGACCGGCTCGCCATCGGCGGGAAGAGCGAGTTCGCCCACGAGGGTCAGCTCGTCGACCGTGCGCAGCTCGACCTCCTCACGGCGGGCGGGCAGCAGAACGGGTCCGCGAATCTCCATCAGGCGATCCTCCAACAGTGCGTGTGCCAATGACGCCGGGCGGCGAGGTCGGCAGCGTCTCCGAGGACGCCATCGGCGCGCCAGACGACCAGATGAGCGGTTCCGGCCTCGACGGTGCGGCCGCAGCCCGGACACAGGTAGTCCTTGACCGCCTGGGCAGCGGAGATCGGCTGCACCGTCCACTCGCCGCCGCGTTTGACCTCGGTGCGCTTCCACCCCGCGATCAAACGGTCGAGAGAGTCGTCGCTGCGCGACGAATCGGGGCGTCTCTTACGGGAGCGGGGCATGGATGCCGCTCACCACCAGTGGTTGGCGGTCCAGAACGCGTACGCGCCGGCCCAGCCGCCGTAGCGACCGGTGGCGTAACCGGTTCCCCAGCGCAGGTTGTCGACCGGGTCGTAGCCGTTGCCGGGGACCTTGCTGCACGGCAGGGCCTGGACCAGGCCGCACGCTCCCGACGACCGGTTCGTCGCGTTCGGGTTCCAGCCGCTCTCGCGACTGACGATGTAGTCGACGTAGCCCATGTCGGCTTCGGAGATGCCGGCTGCGGCCATCCACTCGGCGGGAGCCCCGCCGCCGGAATACAGCACGGGGCCGGAGTTGCCAGACGACGAACCCGAGCCCGCGTCTTTCGAGCGCGACGGAGCCGGGGTGGGCGTCGGGGTCGGCTTGGGCTTCACGTAGACGTTGTAGCTCGCGCGATCGAGCTGCGGAGCCTGCTTCTCTCCCGAGGTCGAGACGGCTTGCGTATCGCCGAGCCCCTCGGCGTACAGCGTGACGGTGTGCGGCTCCTCGGCCTGCGCGGGCAGAAGTGAGGCCCCCATGGGGCCCACGTAGGCTCCCACGAACAGAACGGCGGCGGCGGCTCCGAAGACACCGACCACCCCACGACGGCGCGACCACCGCGGACCGGAACGACGAGGGAGCGTCGGCGGGACCACGTCGACCCACGCGCCCCGGCGGGCGGCACGGGAGGCGGATGCGCGCGAAAGTTCCGAACCAGAAGTCACAGTGCGCCCGATTCTACCGAGGCCCGAGCGAGGATGCCACGCGCGGGAGTCATCCGACAGCGAGCATCACTTCGACGACCGCGTCGAGCACCGCATCGACCTGCGTCTCGCGATACCCGCCCCGCTGCATCCGGAAGGCGACGGAGCGGACCTGCTCGGGCGTCACCGGATCACCCGCGGCGAGATAGCGCGCGACACGCTCCGCGACGACGTCGACCTCGTCCACGCGGTAGCCGTAACGGAGAACACCCACACGGTCGAATCGCGAACCGCGCGGTCGACGGAGTCGGTCGAGGACCACCTGCGCCGTGTCGCGGGTTTCGGCGACCCAGGCGCGGGCACCGAGACGAGACAGGGCGTACTCGCGCTCGCGCGCCGCGAAAGCGTCTTCGACGCGGCCGAGGGCGGCGTCGACCACTTCCACCCGGTACCCGCCCTTGACGAGCGGGAACGCGGCGGCACGCACCTCGGACGAACGCAACGCACCCAGATCATCGGCCTCGAAGGCTTCACGGGCACGGGCCAGGAACACGTCCACGGCACGCTTCTCGTACCCCTTGGTGCGACCCGAGGTCGTCGGGAACGGTGTCGCGGCCGCGGTGTCGTGGATCGGCGTCTCGGTCATGACACTCCCAACGGGGCGAGCAGATAGAACATCACGAGGGCGGCGGTCGCCGACGGAAGAATCGAATCGAGTCGGTCGAGCACTCCCCCGTGACCGGGGAGCCACGAGCTCATGTCCTTGATTCCCAGATCGCGCTTGAGCATCGACTCGCCGAGATCGCCGACTGTCGCCGTCGCGAGTACGACGGCACCGAAGATGAGCCCGGCCCACCACGGCACCTGCAGCATGAAGGCAGCGAGCAGGGCACCGGCGAGGAGAGCGGCGACGCACGCCCCCGCGAAACCCTCCCAGGTCTTCTTCGGACTGATGCGAGGGGCCATCGGATGCCGCCCACCCCGGCCGAACGTCAGGCCCGAGACGTAGGCCCCGGTATCGGCAGCCACCGCAAGGATCAGGAACGCGAGCACCCACCACTCGCCGCGAGGCTGTGCGAGCAGGATCATCGCGACGCTCGTGAGGAACGGCACGTACAGCTGAACGAAGCTCGCGACCAGCACGTCGCCGATGACCTCGATGTGCGCGCGCCCGTCGGAGGCGAACATCTGCGCCGTGAGCCGCCACACGATGACCACGACGACGGCCGCCAGGGTCGCGACCCAGTGCACCCATGGCCCGAGGAAGAATCCGCTGAGAAGCAGCAGGAAGCCCATGACGAGCTGGGGAACGACATCGACGCGTCGACCCGACACCTGCAGGGCTCGCGAGAACTCCAGGACGCCGAGCACCATGGCGGCGGCGGCGAACAGCACGAACAACCACTTGATGAAGATCAGCGAGGCGACGACGATCGCACCGATGCCCACACCGATCAGGGTCGCGACGATGAGGTCGCGGCCGGTGCGCTGCTTGAGCCGCTCATTCGCCTGATCGAACTCCGCACGGGCGTTGGCGATGTGCTGCTCGGCATCCGATCGCATGGCGCGCAACTGCGACTCGATCGCGTTCACACCCTCGCCCGTGTTCGGCGAACGGCGCGCCGGATCGAGCCGGCGAGGCGAGGCGGTCGGGTGGACCGGCTCGCCTTCGCCGATTTCGGGGGCGTCGGGCATGGGTGTCAGACCTCGAGGAGCTCTGCCTCTTTGCGCTTGAGCGCCTCGTCGATCAGGTCGACGTGCGTGCGCGTGACCGCGTCGAGCTCTTTCTCGGCGCGAACGAGTTCGTCTTCTCCGACGTCGCTCTTCAGCGCGTCGAGGTCGTCCTTGGCCTTGCGGCGGAGGTTGCGCACCTGCACCTTGGCGTCCTCGCCCTTGCCGCGCACGATCTTCACGTACTCTTTGCGGCGGTCCTGGGTGAGCTCGGGCATCGTGACGCGCACGATCGTGCCGTCGTTGGTCGGGTTGACCCCGAGATTCGGCATGTCGCGGATGGCCTGCTCGATGGCCTTCAACGCCGACTTGTCGTACGGGTTGATGACGAGAGTGCGTGCCTCGGGGTTGTTCAGCGAAGCCAGCTGGGCGAGAGGGGTGGGCGACCCGTAGTAGTCGACCATCACCTTCTGGAACATCTGGGGGTTCGCGCGCCCGGTACGGACCGTCGCGAAGTCTTCCTTGGCGGCCTCCACGGCGCGATCCATACGCGCTCCGGCATCGGCGAGGACATCGGAAATCACGGTGACTCCATTCGTTGGGACTGACTGATCAGTCTAGTCGCGCGCGAGCCCGGCTCCCCGGGCTCGCGCGGCGCGTCATGCGGTGACGAGCGTGCCGATCGTCTCGCCGAGCAGGGCCCGCGTGACGTTCCCCGCGGGCTCCATGCCGAACACGCGCATGTCCATACCGTTGTCCATGCAGAGGCTGAACGCGGTGGAGTCCACGACCTTGAGTCCCTTCTGCAGCGCATCACCGTAGGTGACGTGGTCGAGCTTGGTCGCATCCGGATCCACGTTCGGGTCGGCGGTGTAGACGCCGTCGACGCCGTTCTTGGCGACGAGGACCTCGGTCGCGCCGATCTCCAACGCGCGCTGGGCGGCGACCGTGTCGGTCGAGAAGTAGGGAAGGCCCGCACCCGCACCGAAGATCACGACGCGGCCCTTCTCGAGGTGACGCACCGCGCGGCGCGGGATGTAGGGCTCCGCCACCTGCGTCATCGAGATGGCGGACTGCACGCGGGTGGCGGCACCGGCCTGCTCGAGGAAGTCCTGCAGTGCGAGGGAGTTCATCACCGTGCCGAGCATGCCCATGTAGTCGGCGCGCCCGCGGTCCATCCCGCGCTGGCTGAGCTCGGCACCCCGGAAGAAGTTCCCGCCGCCCACGACGATGGCGATGTCGACGCGGTCCACCGCCTCGGCGATCTCGCGGGCGATCTGTCCCACGACGTCGGGATTCACGCCCAGTTGGCCGCCGCCGAACGCCTCCCCCGACAGCTTCAGCAGTACTCGGCGGCGCTTGGTGGATTCATCGATCACGTGTGATGTCCTCTCGTCTTGAACAAACTATCCCCCCGCACCTGCGACCGATACGACGGAACCGATATGGGTAGCGGGCAGGGAAAAGGCCCGGGATGCCGTGGCATCCCGGGCCTCATGACGGGCCCTGAGCCTGTCTAAGGGTTACGCGCCGACCTTGAAGCGGGCGAAGTCGGTCAGCGTGAGACCGGCGTCGGACGCGACCTTGGCGACGGACAGCTTGTTGTCCTTCGCGTAGTCCTGGTCGAGCAGCGAGACCTGCTTGAAGAACGCGTTGACGCGTCCCTCGACGATCTTCGGCAGCGCGGCCTCGGGCTTGCCCTCGTTGCGGGAGATCTCGGTGACGATCTCGCGCTCCTTCTCGACGTCGGCCTCGGGCACGGCGTCGCGAGTGAGGTACGAGGGGTTCGCGAACGAGATGTGCTGCGCGATCGAGCGAGCGGTCTCGGCGTCGTCGCCCGAGTAGGCGAGGACCACGCCGACCTGCGGGGGCAGGTCCTTGCTGGTCTTGTGCAGGTAGACCTCGAACTTGTCGCCCGAGATGGTGCGCACGCGACGGAGCTCGACCTTCTCGCCGATGATCGCGGCCTCGTCCGAGATGAGCTGCTCGACGGTCTTGCCGTCGGCGTCGGCGGCCAGGGCGGCCTCGACCGAGTCGGCACCGGCGGCGGCGGCCGCGTCGACGACCTTGTCGGCCAGCGCGATGAAGCGCTCGTTCTTGGCGACGAAGTCGGTCTCGCAGGCGAGCTCGAGCAGCGTCACGGAACCGTCGTTCTCGCGAGCGGCGACGAGGCCCTCGCTGGTCGAACGGTCGGCGCGCTTGGCGTTGCCCTTGGCGCCCTTGAGGCGCAGGATCTCGACGGCCTTCTCGACGTCGCCGTCAGCCTCTTCGAGCGCCTTCTTCGTGTCGACCATGCCCGTGCCGAGCTGCTCGCGCAGCGCCTTGATGTCGGCGATCGTGAAGTTTGCCATGGTGTGGCGTCTCCTTGTCGTTTTCGTTCTCGATGTGAGCCCGGCGGGGCCGTGCCGCTGCCCTGCGAAGAGGGAGCTGTCACGACCCCGCCGGATCGTAGCCTGTGCGGGTGACGCACCGTTCACACGTGGGCGAACGGATTGCCTCGCGGCTTACTTGCTGTCGGTGGCCTCGGCGTCGGCGGCCTCGGTCGACTCGGCGGCCGGAGCCTCGGCCGACTCGGCGACGGGCGCCTCGGTCGACTCGGCGGCGGGAGCCTCGGTCGACTCGGCGGGCGCCTCGAGAAGCTCGCGCTCCCACTCGGCGAGGGGCTCGGCGGCCTCTTCCTCGCCAGCGGGCTGGTGACGCTGGATCAGGCCCTCGGCGGCGGCGTCGGCGATGATGCGCGTGAGCAGGCTCACGGAGCGGATCGCGTCGTCGTTACCGGGGATCGGGTACTGGAACTCGTCGGGGTCGGCGTTCGTGTCGAGGATGCCGATCACGGGGATGCCGAGCTTCTTGGCCTCGTCGACCGCGAGGTGCTCGCGCTTGGCGTCGACGACCCAGATGGCCGACGGGGTCTTCTGCAGGTTGCGGATACCACCGAGCGACTTGTGCAGCTTGTCGAGCTCGCGCTTCTTGAGCAGCAGCTCCTTCTTGGTGAAGCCGCTCTCGGCCGGGTTCTCGTAGTCGAGCTCCTCGAGCTCCTTCATGCGGGCGAGGCGCTTCGACACCGTCTGGAAGTTGGTGAGGAGGCCACCGAGCCAGCGCTGGTTCACGTAGGGCTGGCCCACGCGGGTCGCCTGCTCGGCGAGGACTTCCTGCGCCTGCTTCTTGGTGCCGACGAAGAGGATGGTGCCGCCGTGCGCGACGGTCTCCTTGACGAACTCGTACGCCTTGTCGATGTACCCGAGCGACTGCTGCAGGTCGATGATGTGGATGCCCGAGCGCTCGGTCAGGATGAAGCGCTTCACCTTCGGGTTCCACCGGCGGGTCTGGTGTCCGAAGTGAACGCCGCTGTCGAGCAGCTGGCGGATGGTGACGACGGCCATGGTCGTACTCCTGTTTCTGGGCGCTTTCGCGCCGTGGTTGTGGTTGTTCGCGTCGGACGGTCCGTCTGACGAGCCTGGTGCCCGGCGCACACCCGCCGACCGCCGAAGCGGAGGACCATGGGGTGTGGATGCCGCGCGGTGCGCCACCCCGAGGGGCGTCGCCTTGCGCTGTGGGCACGCGGAGTCATCTCGACGAGCGAGATGCAGGGTCCAGCATACAGGACTGCTCCTCCCCAGCCGCGTGCGGGGCGCGGACTCTCCCCGGTGGCACCTCCCCGCCCGCGGCCGGAACACGGAGCGCGGAAGACTTCCGGGATGTTCTCGGCATTGCTTCGCTCTCTGGGCCTGATCGTCCTGATCGCGGTCGTGCTCGTACCGCCACGAGCAGAGGCCGCGGAAACCGATCCGCTCGCCCATCTCGGATGGGTGTGGCCGGCGACACCCGCGCAGGTGACTCGAGCGTTCGTCGCCCCCGCGCACGCCTACGGTCCGGGGCACCGCGGCATCGATCTGCGCGCCGACGCGGTTCGATCCCCCGCAGATGGACGGATCGCCTTCGTCGGGATGGTCGCCGGTCGCGACATCCTCACGATCGACCACGGTGGCGGGCTCGTGACGACTTTCGAGCCGGTCGTCACCGAGCTCGCCGTGGGCGACACGGTCGCGCGGGCAGCGCTCGTGGGCCGGGTCTCCGCGGGCGGTCACGCGACGCCCGGCACCGTCCACTTCGGCGTCCGGTTCCAGAGCGACTACGTCAACCCTCTGAGGCTGCTGGGTGGGGTACCGCGGGCCGTGCTCCTGCCATGCTGCTGAGCCGCGCTCAGCCGATCTGGTTGCCCCGGCCCTCGACCGTCTGTGCGCCCACTCCCCCCGTGGCGCGGATGACGTTGTCCTGACCGCGGACGGTGACGGACGAGACCGCGCCTCCCGCGTCGACCGTCGAGCGATCTCCGCTCAGATCGATGCTGCCGATGGCTCCGGCGGCGCGGACAGAACCGTCGTTGCCCTGGAGGACGAGCACGTCGATCGCCGCGGCATCCACTCGAGCGCGGTCTCCTGAGATGCGGAGGGTGCGGATGGATGCCGCCGAAGCGTCGATCGAGAGGGCGGAGCCCGACACGGTGAGTTCGGAGCAGGTGCCGACGATGCGGACGGTCTGCTCGGCCCCTGACACCGACTGGCTGCCGCCGTCGCCGCACGAAAGCGCGTCAGCCGGAGCGTCCCCGGGAGGACTGGTCGAGACACCGGTCTGGGCCGGCACGGGAGACGCCGTCACGGCGGACGGAGACGGAACCGCCGCAGCGGGCGGCGGGCTCGAGACGGCGAATCCGGGAGGCAGACGGGTCTCGCGCTGTGTCCTCCGCGTACTCGGCCCGCGCAGCTCGGCAGCGGCGGCGCCTCGCGTGCGTACGTGCACCCCACCCCTTAGCGTGGAGTCGTGGACCTTCACCGTCTGGCGCCCGCCGCGATCGGCGTGATCGGCCTCGCCGTCGCGCTCAGCGCCTGCAGCCTGACACCCGAGCCGGTCGAGACCCGTCTGCCTCCCGGACTCGCCGTCACGAGCCCGCCGCCCGCTGCGGCGGTTCCGTCTCCGTCCGTCGTGACGGCGTCTCCCGTGCCGGCCCAGACCGGTGTCTCGACCAGCCCTCCCGGGGACGCTCCGGCTGACGCGCTTTCATGCGGCGACGGCGGCAGCCAGTCGGTGTCAGGGGCCGAGCAGACCGTCCGCATCGTCGGCACCTGCTCCGAACTCACCGTGTCGGGCTCCGCCCTCTCGGTCGACGCTTCGGCGGCATCCATCCGCACCCTCCGCATCTCAGGAGACCG
>JAKOMY010000229.1 GCA_022702225.1 Microbacteriaceae bacterium
CAACGTCCTCCCGATCGACGACTCGACCGCGGCCAAGATCGCGGAGAAGGCGAAGACCTTCAACGTCCACGTCCGCAACACCGGAACGGCCGAAGTCGACTGGAAGGCGACGCTCAGCCTCACCTCCAGCGCTTTCGGAAGCCAGGTCCTCCTGTCCTACAGCACCGACAACGGCACGACCTGGTCGACCCCGATGAACGCCAACGCCCTGAACGGCGTCGCGATCAACAGCTCCGCTGCACTCGCGTCAGGCGGCTCGCTGCCGATCAAGTTCCGCGCCTGGCTGCCCGCCGCCACCGACAACACGGCGCAGGGCAAGACGCTGACCTTCACCGTCACGGTCGACGCGATCCAGGCTGGCGCTCCCTGGTCCTAACCCAGACCGGGTGCCGGCCGAGCCCCAAACCGGCCGGCACCCTCCCCTCCGACCCCTCGCCTCAGGGGGCACCGACGGTCGGCAGCACGGGTGGAAGTTCACCGCGGTCGTGGGCCGCTTACTGCGTGACGCAGCTTGGATCGCATCGCTCCACCTCATCTCGGGTCTGGCGCCTGCCCGGGCCTTTTTCGGTCGGCACCCTCCTGGAAAGAGCCCAGATGCCATCACTCAGCTCACCCCCGCGGCCGACCCTCAACCGCCCCCGCAGCGGCCCCGGCCCCGCGCAAACGGCGCCGCGCCCGGTCGCGCTGATACCCAACCCCGACACGACCCCTGTTGAAAACCATGCCGGCCTCACCGCGCTCGTGATGCTCGATCTCGGCATTTTCGAGGTGCCTCTCTCCCTGGCGCACACCGGTCAGCCCCGCACGTCCCCCCTCCCTATCGGGTCGGTTCTCGTCGGCGATCCTCAGATCGGCGCGGCCGTCGCGCCCCCGCGCCTCGTCCACCGAGACGCCCTCGCTGACGCACACGCATCCGCGTCCGTTTACATGCTCAGCCTGACCGGACGGAACATCGGCCCCGGGCCGGTCACCTGGTTCGCTGGAGTCGAGATCTCACACCTCGGAAACATCGCGAAGCGCGCTGCCATCTCGCTCAGCACCACCGGCGGCGAGACGTGGTCGCACGCTTTGCCTCTGAAAGACATCCACAACTCGGCATTCTGCCTGCTCCGTCCACTTGCCCCGGCCGAAAGCCAGGACCTTCTTCTGCGCGTGAGCCTCCCCCCGCTCGAGGGGACGAACGGCTCGGCGAAAGCGCTCGGGTTGACCGTTGACACGACCGTCGTGCAAACCGGAGATCCGCGGCCTCGGCGAGCGCCGCGCTGGAGACGGCCGTGGCCTTTCCACGCACAGCCCTGCCGCACAAACGCACCCCGACTTTCCGACCGCTGACTACACGGAGGCACACATGCGCATCCTCTCCCTCATCCGCTGGGGCGTCGTTGCAGCCCTGCTTGCGCTGCTCATCGCACCCGCGACGGTCGCGCTCCTCACCGGGACGCAACTCGTCGTCGTCAACGGAAAGTCCATGTCGCCGACGTACGACTTCGGTGACATCGTGCTCATCGGTCCCGCCCGGGAATCGGACTTCGCTCCCGATCACGTCGTCACCGTCGGCCGGCCCAACGGTGAGATGTACACCCACCGAATCATCAGCATCAGCGACGGAAAAGCGCAGCTCAAAGGCGACGGCAACGCTGTCGAAGACCCCGACACCGTAACCTTCGACCAACTCGTCGGTGCGGTCCGAGGCCACATCGGCTCCCCCCTCGCCGATGTCCTCGCGTATGCCCAGTCGTTCCCCGCACGCATCAGCCTTGCGGTTTTCGTTCTCGCTCTCATCCTCCTGCCCCTCGGCTCTCGCCGCGGCTCCCCCCGCGACCAGGACGACGAACACACACCATCCATCGCCCACTCGCCGACGGACGACACCTCGGCGCTTTCGACGGACGACGACCTGTCCATCTTCACCCCGGCAGATTCGGATGCGTCGACGCCGCACGATTCAGGAGACGTCGATGTGAGGGCGTCGCGCCGCAACCTGCAGCAATGGTGACCCCGCAACGACCGCCCCGCCGTCCGACACCACGCACCGTCCCCGAGAGATGACATGACCACTGATCAACAGTCGAGCAGCACTGGCGGCTCGTCCCCGGAGGCAACCCGCCGGTACCGGAACGCTCACGATGCATCGCACTGTCCCACTGCCGTCGTCATCGAAGACGACGAGTACGTGCGCGCCCTGCTCGTGGAAACCCTCGAGTCGGCCGGCTACGCCACCGACGGATGCGCTGACGGCGACACGGGCGTCGAAACGGTCTTGGCCACCTCGCCAGACCTCGTGACGGTGGACATGAACCTCCGCGGTATCGACGGCCTCGAGGCGATTCGTCGGATCCGAGCCGCCGGCGCGACCACGCACATCATCGTCATCTCCGGTCTGCAGGACGAAGCCGACAAAATCATCGGATTCACCACGGGCGCCGATGACTACGTCACCAAGCCTTTCCGCGTCCGGGAGCTTCGCGCCCGTGTCGACGCCCTCACGCGGAGGGCAACGCGTCACCACTAGACCGGGCCAGACGTCGCCTTCTGCCGAGCAGCGCGCCGTGAGCCGGGAGCCGCTTCGCTGGGGCCGACGGTGACGCCGCCGTCCTGTGGGAGGGACGGGACGTCGAAGGGGTCTGCGGAGGGTCTGCTGACCGCTCTGACGGTCGGCGATCTCGCCGTGGGCCGCCTGGCGACGGATCATCTGCTCGCTCTCGGCCACCGCCGCTTCGCACACATCGGGGCGGATGCCGCCACCGCCGCAGGCTCGACCGTGCCGGGACTGCGTCGTCGCGGATTCGAGGAACAGCGGGCATCGCGGATGCCGCGGTGGAGCCCTCCGATTTCACGATCGAGGGAGGCTCCGCCGCGGCGATGCGTGCCCCGGTGGGCCGGATGGGGTTCCGCTGACCCACCGCACTGACCTAGGGTCGGCCATGCGGTGCGAGTGGCGCGTACGGTCGGGTTCATTGCCTGCCTCGACTGATGTGCGCTGTAGGCGCTGCAGGGGTGGGGTGTCGAACCGCAAGGGGTCCGGCATCCCGCCGCTCTTGTCTCTGCCGCCCCCGCGATCCTCCAGCCCGCGATGCTTTCGGGGGGTCAGCCGGCGTCGACGGGACTGCCGCCGAGATCATCCCGCGCGTCCGCCGCGGACTCCGCCACGTGCTCGATCGACTTCCGCTGCAGAAACGCGCAGAGATCGGCGGCGTGCAGAAGCTCGCGGCAGAGGTCTTGAACGGACTGGGGCGATAGTTCTGTGATCTCGGGCTGGGCCTCGAAGGTGACGCGCCAGTCCGGGACACCTACGGCGATCGGGGCGAGATACACCGATGTCGTCGCGTTCGCCAGGGGAAAGATCACCAGCCCGCTATCGATGCCGTCGACGGGCTCCTGATCCGCTACGAACGCGATCCCACCGCCGCCGGCACCGCTTGCGGCGTACTCCTGCAGCCACGCCTGCAAGGTGGCTTTCGTACGAAACGGCACCGGCTACCTCTGATTTCTCGACGGCCCGGCGTTCCCCTGAACCGGCCGTAGGACATTGTAAACACAGTCCATCAAGTCGCCGTCGTTCCGGCTGAGCGCGACGGGCGAGAGGGAGGAGCGCACCCTTGCATCACGCGGGGATCCCGCCCCGTCGGAACGAAGATCGTCTTCCGTGCTCCTTGGAACGTGCGAGCCGCTTCACGCAGTATTGGTCGGCGGCTCGCGGACGCGGGCGTACCGTCGCCGCATGAGGACCTACAAAGTACCGGGGGTGGGAAGGGTGTCGGTGACCCTGCACGTCCACCAATTCGGTCTCACATCGTCCTCTGTGACGACGCTGGAGTCGGTCCGCTTCGTCGACGGGGGGCAGGTCCCGTGCCATACGCACGAGCGTGTCGCGCAGCACCTGGAGACGTTGGGGGTGATCGACG
>JAKOMY010000412.1 GCA_022702225.1 Microbacteriaceae bacterium
TTCACGATGCCCAGGGGCTCGTACACCGAGGGGCACACGAACGTGGTCGCGGCCGTGAGAATGGCGCACAGCTCGTGGCGCGGCAGCAGTCGCTCGATCCAGACGACCCCGTCGCGGGTGGCCTGCAGTCCCCGCACGAGCTCCTGCACCTCGGCCATGATCTGCGGGGTGTCGGGCGCTCCCGCGCACAGGATCAGCTGCACCTCGGGCGGAAGCTGCTCCGCCGCACGTAGCAGATACGGCAGGCCCTTCTGACGGGTGATGCGACCGACGAACACGACCGACGGGCGTGCGGGGTCGATTCCCTGCGACCGCAGGAAGTCGTCGTCCGACACCGGATGCCATGACTCGGTGTCGATGCCGTTGTAGATGACCCGAACCTTGTCGGGGTCGAGCGAGGGGTAGCTGCGCAGGATGTCGTCGCGCATGCCCGAGCTGACCGCGACGACCGCCGCGGCGCCCTCGTACGCGGTCTTCTCGATGTAGCTCGACACCGCGTAGCCGCCACCGAGTTGTTCGGCCTTCCACGGGCGGAGCGGTTCGAGGCTGTGAGCGGTGACGACATGCGGGATGCCGTGGAGAAGCGACGCCAGGTGACCCGCGAAGTTCGCGTACCAGGTGTGGGAGTGCACGACGTCGGCGCCCGCGATGTCGGACACGATCGCCAGATCGGTGCCGAGGGTCTGGATGGCCCCGTTAGCCGACGCCAGCTCGGCGGGCACGCCGTACGAGGTCGTGTCCGCCTCCTCGCGCGACGCGCCGAACGCGCGCACCTGCACCTCGGTGCCCTCGGCGCGCAGCGCCTTCACGAGTTCGGTGGCGTGGACCCCGGCTCCGCCGTAGATCTCCGGCGGGTACTCCTTGGTCACGATGTCGACGCGCATGAGACGAACCGTAGTACAGGCAGAGACGCGCCGTGAACGTGTTCCCGCTCGCTTCCCTGAGCCCTAGGGTGGTGCCATGCCTGCAGCGCCGAAGGTCTTCGGAATCATCCTCGCCGGCGGCGAGGGAAAGCGACTCATGCCCCTGACGGCGGACCGCGCCAAACCCGCCGTCCCCTTCGGCGGCCAGTACCGCCTGATCGACTTCGCGATATCGAACCTGATCAATTCGGGACTGCGTCAGCTCGTCGTGCTGACGCAGTACAAGTCGCACAGCCTCGACCGCCACATCTCGCAGACGTGGCGCATGTCGCCGATGCTCGGCGCGTACGTCGCCTCGGTCCCGGCCCAGCAGCGACTCGGCAAGCGGTGGTTCTCGGGCTCTGCCGACGCGATCCTGCAGTCGATGAACCTGATCCGCGACGAAAAGCCCGACATCGTCGTCGTCATCGGCGCCGACCACGTGTACCGCATGGACTTCAAGCAGATGCTCGACGCCCACATCGCCTCCGACGCGCGCGCGACGGTCGCCGGCATCCGTCAACCGATCTCGCTGGCGAACCAGTTCGGTGTGATCGACACCGACCCCACCGACCCGACGAAGATCCGCGCCTTCCTCGAGAAGCCGCAGAACCCCGAGGGACTGGCCGATGCCCCCCACGAGGTGCTCGCCTCGATGGGCAACTACATCTTCGACACCGACGCCCTGGTCGAAGCCGTCGCCCACGACGGGGAGCTGCCGACCTCGGCGCACGACATGGGCGGCGATATCGTGCCCTACTTCGTCAATCGCGGTGAGGCCGCCGTCTACGACTTCAACCGCAACGACGTGCCCGGCTCCACGCCGCGCGATCAGTCGTACTGGCGCGACGTCGGCACGATCGAGTCGTTCTACGACGCGCACATGGACCTGATCTCGACCCTGCCCGTGTTCAACCTCTACAACAACGACTGGCCGATCTACTCGCAGACCTTCAACGCCCCGCCGGCGAAGTTCGTGCGCGACTCCGTCGGACGCATCGGCAACGCGATCGACTCGATCGTGTCTCTCGGTTCCGTGCTCTCGGGCACGCACCTCGAGCGCAGCGTCGTCGGCCCGTGGGCCCTCGCCGGGGGCGGCTCGACGATCACCGATTCGGTGCTCTTCGACAGCGTGCAGGTCGGCGCGGGCGCGCGGATCCACCGTGCGATCCTCGACAAGAACGTCGTCCTCGAGCCCGGCGCGACCATCGGCGTCGACCGCGAGCGCGACCTCGCCCGCGGGTTCACCGTGACCGAGACGGGCATCACCGTCGTCGGCAAGGACGTGCACGTCCACGCCTAGCGATCGGGACGGCTCCGGATGCCGCGCGGCTCCGGGTGCAGAAGAGGGGCGGTGACCGAGCTGGTCACCGCCCCTCTCTCGTCGGGAGAGCGATCTTCTCACCATCGCGCCCGAGGCCGTCGCACGGGATGGGCGCCTGCGACGCGGGCCGGGTGAGACGCGCTCGCGCGGAGAGGCCCTCTCTCAGACCCCCACGCGCTCGAACGCGTCGCGCGAGATGCCCTTGGCGAGAACCGCCTTCGACCACTCCTTCGCCGTGTGCAGGCTGTGGTCGCGGTAGTTGCCGCAGCTGAAAGCGTCGGTGCCGGGGACGTCGTCCCACTCCACGTCCTCGGCGATCGCGCGCAGCGAGTCGGAGATCGCGTCGACGAGGGCCGCGACCTCGGGCTCGCCCCACATGATCACGTGGAAGCCGGTGCGGCAGCCGAACGGCGAGATGTCGATCAGACCGTCGATGCGATCGCGCACGAGGCTGGCGAGAAGGTGCTCGATGGTGTGGAGCCCCGCGGTGGGGATCTCCTGCTCGTTCGGCTGCACGAG
>JAKOMY010000413.1 GCA_022702225.1 Microbacteriaceae bacterium
GACGAAACCGCCGTCCCGGCTCTCGCCCTGCGCACGATCACGAAGAGCTTCGGCGAACTGCGCGCCGTGGACGCGATCGATCTGACCGTGCCCGCGGGGGCGTTCTACGGTCTGGTCGGACCGAACGGCGCCGGAAAGACCACGACCCTGTCGATCATCGCGGGCCTCCTGCGTCCTGACCGCGGCACCGTCACGATCAACGGTGTCGACGCGGCCAAGCGCTCGCGCGAGGCCAAGAAGCTCATCGGCGTGCTGCCCGACCGGCTGCGCACCTTCGACCGGCTCACCGGCCGTCAACTGCTGTCGTATTACGGCGCGCTGCGCGGGCTGCCCGCCCCGCTGGTCGAGAGCCGCACCGCCGACCTCGCCCGTGCCTTCGACCTCGTCGAAGCGCTCTCGCGCCCGGTGTCGGACTACTCCGCCGGTATGACCAAGAAGGTCATGCTCGCGGGGGCCATGATCCACTCGCCGCGTCTGCTCGTGCTCGACGAGCCCTTCGAGGCCGTCGACCCGGTGTCGAGCGGCGTGATCCTCGACATCCTCGGCACCTACGTCGAACACGGCGGCACGGTCATCCTTTCGAGCCACGGCATGGAGCTCGTCGAGCGCGTGTGCTCACGCGTCGCCGTCATCGTGTCGGGTCAGGTGCTCGCCGAGGGCACCGTCGACGAGGTGCGCGGCGAGGGAACGCTCGAACAGCGCTTCCGCGAACTCTCCGGTGGTCTCGGCGACGTGGAGGGACTCGAGTGGTTGCACACGTTCTCCGCCTGAGACTCGCCATGATGCTGGGCGCCCTCCGGGGCGACCGGCGCGAGGTCGTCCGGCGCGCCATCGGTGTCGTCATCCTCATCGCCGCCACCGTCGTTGCGGCGACGAGCGCCGCCGGTCTGGCGGATGCCAGTCCCCTCACCACCGCCGTCGTCACGGTGCTCGCGGGGTCGGCGGTGACGCTCGGCTTCGCGGTCGGTCCGCCCGTGACCGCCTCGATCGACCCCCTCGACCCGCGCCGCTTCGCCGTCGTCGGGCCCGAGCCTCGGCCCCTGGCCGGCGCGCTGCTGCTGGCAGGGTTCCTCTCCGTGCCGGTGCTGGTCGTGCTCGTCCTCGGGGTCAGCCTCGCCGTCGCGTGGGGCGCGCACGGCGCGTCGGCCTGGGCGAGTGCGGCATCGGTCGTTCTGGGGCTGACGACCTGTGTGCTGTTCGCTCGCGTGAGCATGGCGCTCGGCGCCCTCGTGCAGCGACCGCGTCAGTCGCGCGAACTCGTCGGCGTGTATCTCATCGCCGTTCTCGTCGTCGTCGTGCCGGTGGGTGTCTTCCTCGGATCGCTCGAGTGGCGGGGGGTCGTGCCGTCGCAGCTCGCCTCGGCGGCAGAGGTGCTCGCGTGGACCCCGATCGGTGCCGCGTGGGGTATCGCCCTCGCACCGTCGGCGGGAGCGGCCGTCGGCAGCCTCGTCGTGGCCCTCGCAACCGTCGCCGCGCTGGGACTCGCCTGGTTCGCCCTCGTCAACGTCCTGCTCACCACCACCCGTCGTCCGGCCGCGGTGCGCGAGCGCGGCGGCCTCGGCTGGTTCGCGATCCTGCCGGGCACGCCGGGGGGAGCGGTCGCCGCCCGCAGCCTCTCGTACTGGTTGCGCGACCGCCGGTACATCGTCAACGTCGTCATCGTGCCGATCGCCGCCGTCGTCTCGACGGTGCCGTTGCTCGTCGCCGGCGTCCCGTTCGAACTCGCCGTCCTGCTGCCGGTGCCGATCATGGCGCTGTTCTTCGGGTGGCTGCCGCACAACGACCTCGCGTACGACTCCACCGCGCTCTGGATGCACATCGCCAGCGGCATGCGCGGGGCTCCCGACCGCATCGGGCGTCTGGTGCCCGTGCTGCTCATCGGCATCCCGATCCTCGCCGTCACCCTGCCGCTCGCCATCGTCGCGCACGGGCGCTGGGCGATCTTCCCGGCGATGGTCGGGGTGTGCGCGGCTCTGTTCCTGGCGGGGCTGGGGCTGTCGAGCATCTCCTCGGTGGTGGCGCCCTACGCGGTCTCTCGACCGGGGGACAGCCCCTTCCAGCAACCGCAGCGCACGGGCTCGGGCGGCGTCGTCGCCCAGGGGCTCGTCATGGCCGGCGCGATCGTCGCGGCCTCGCCTGCGGCATGGCTCACGTGGCGGGCGATCAACGGCGAGACCGTCGACACGGTGCTGGCGCTCTGGGTCGGCATCGGCGCCGGAGCGATCGTGCTCGTCGTCGGCGTCGCGATCGGTGCGGCTCTGTTCGAGCGCCGCGGAACGCGTCTCATGGAGTTCGCCGAAGCGACCTGACCTGGCTCGCGACCGACCCGTCAGGGCTGACCGCGGCTACACTGGCTCTCCATGAGCACGCCTCTCGACAGTCCTGACAGCGGGGGTCTCGCGACCCTGGATCGTGAGCTCGAAGAGCTCATCCGCGAAGAGAACATCGAGCCCGGTGATCACGAGCGCTTCTCCCATTACGTGAAGAAGGACAAGATCCTCGAGTCCGCCCTCAGCGGCAAGCCGGTGCGCGCCCTCTGCGGCAAGAAGTGGACACCGGGGCGCGACCCCGAGAAGTTCCCCGTCTGCCCGCAGTGCAAAGAGATCTACGAATCCCTCATCAACTGAGGCCTTCCCGCTCCTCGTGAGGGGCCGAAAGCGTCGCCCCGGCCAGCGCTCGGCGACGCTCTCCGGCCCCTCACGCACGTCCGCCGCGTGAGGGGCCCGTGCGCCCCGGACCCGCCGCTCAGCGCGCGCGCCGGGGCTCACCGCGTTTCGCGGTACTCCGTCGGCAGCGCGGGGTCTGCCTTGCTCAGCGCCAGGGCGCGCACGGGCAGTTCCTCACGCACGCGGGAGTGATGGGCCCGCGCCGCCTGGACTCCGGCCGAGCCGAGAGCACCGGCATCCGGCTCGCCGTCCTCCATGAGCGTCGCCTGCAGCGCACGCGCATCGGGGTGCTCGGCCGCGGTCGAGAGTTCTTCGAAGCCGTCGCTGACGACGATGAGCTCCGAGGTCGCGGTGCCGGAGTCCAGGGTGCGGAACGCGGCCTTCCGCCCCCCGTGCGAGGCCTTCTGCGCGGATGCCTTGGCCACGGCCACCCACGAGCCGTCGGCGGCCTCTCGGGCCACGAGCTTGAAGACCAGCCCCGCGGTCGGGACGCCCGAGCCTGTCGCGACCGAGGTGCCCACGCCGTACGAGTCGACGGGTGAGGCCGCCAGGGCGGCGAGAGCGTACTCGTCGAGGTCGCTGGTCACCGTGATGCGGGTGCTCGTGGCGCCCAGTTCATCGAGCAGCGCGCGCACCTCGCCCGCGACGATCGGCAGGTCGCCGGAGTCGATGCGCACCCCGCCCAGGTCGGTGCCGGCGACGCGGACGGCGGTCTTGACCCCCTCGGTGATGTCGTACGTGTCGATCAGCAGAGTCGTCCCGGCGCCGAGAGCGTCGATCTGCGACCGGAAGGCGTCTTCTTCGCTGTCGTGCAGCAGCGTCCAGGCGTGAGCGGCGGTGCCCATGGTCGGCACACCCCAGCGCCTACCGGCCTCGAGGTTGCTGGTGGCCGAGAACCCGGCGATGTATGCCGCGCGGGCCGCGGCGACCGCGGCCTCTTCGCTCGCACGGCGCGACCCCATCTCGGCGAGTGGTCGGTCGCCCGCGGCCACGCTCATGCGGGCGGCGGCGGTGGCGACGGCGGAGTCGTAGTTCAGGATGCTGAGTGCGAGCGTCTCGAGCAGTACGGCCTCGGCGAACGTTCCCTCGATCGTGAGCAGGGGAGACCCGGGGAAATAGACCTCGCCCTCGCGATATCCCGTCACCGACCCCGTGAAGCGGTAGTCGGCGAGGAAGTCGAGGGTTGCGCCATCGACCACCCGGTTGTCGCGGAGGAAGCGCAGTTCATCGTCGCCGAAGCGGAAGTCGCGGATCGCTTCGAGCAACCGGCCGGTCCCGGCGACCACGCCGAACCGGCGCCCGCCCGAGAGGCGGCGCCCGAACACTTCGAAGACGCACCGGCGCGAGGCCGTGCCGTCGCGGAGGGCCGCGTCGAGCATCGTGAGTTCGTAACGGTCGGTGTGCAGGGCGGTGCTGCGGCTCATGGCGCCAGCCTATTCCGGCCCCGTGGCCGTGCCCGCGCGGACTCCCGCGCTTGACAGTCGCCGCCCGGCGTACCGAACTCCTGAATTTTCGGGGGGATGCGAGCCATGGATGCCGTGGCACCGCGAACCGTCGGATTTCCTCAGGAGTTTCGCGCGCCGCGCGTCCCCGGCCACCCCCGCCCCCGGCCACCCCCGCCCCCGGCCACCCCCGCGCCGGCCACCCCCGCGCCGCGCCCGCGCCGGCAACCAGCCCGAGCGCCCGCACCCGCGCCGCGTCGTGCGAAACTCCTGACTTTCCGACCGTGAGACGGCCGAACGGCAGCACATGGCGCCTCTTCGCCTCGTTTCTCAGGAGTTCGATACCACCCGATGCGGGAGACCAGCCCGGTCCACCCCCTCCCGATAGGCTGGAGCCCTATGAACGACGCGCCGATCGGGATCTTCGACTCAGGAGTCGGCGGACTCACCGTCGCCCGGGCCGTCTCTCAGCAGCTGCCGCGCGAGTCCATCCTCTACATCGGCGACACCGCCCGCTCGCCCTACGGCCCGAAGCCGATCGCCGACGTTCGCAAGTACTCGCTCGAGGTGCTCGACACCCTCGTCGAGCAGGGTGTCAAGATGCTCGTGATCGCGTGCAACACCGCCTCGGCCGCGATGCTCCGCGACGCGCGCGAGCGCTACGACGTGCCGGTGGTCGAGGTCATCGGCCCCGCCGTCCGCACCGCGATGTCGACCACCCGCAACGGCCGCATCGGCGTGATCGGCACCGTCGGCACCATCGGCTCCCGCGCGTATCAGGACATGCTCGAGGTCAACGAGCGCCTGACGGTCTTCGCCGAGGCCTGCCCGCGCTTCGTCGAGTTCGTCGAGGCCGGGGTCACCGACTCGCCCGAAGTCCTCGCCACCGCCGAGCAGTACCTCGCGCCGCTCCGCCACGCCGGCGTGGACACCCTCGTGCTCGGCTGCACCCACTACCCGTTCCTCGAGGGCGCCATCAGCTACGTCATGGGCCCCGAGGTCAGCCTCGTCTCGAGCGACAGCGAAACCGCGAAAGACGTCTATCGCCAGCTCGTGTCGCGCGACCTTCTCGCGACACCGGATGCCGTGCCCACCGCCCGCTACGAAGCCACGGGCTCATCGGCCGACGACTTCGTGCGCCTCGCTCACCGCCTCATGGGCCGCGAGGTGCGCGAGGTGCAGCTCGTGCAGACCGGCGCCATCGACCTGCCGCGCTGAGTCGCGGCATCCATTCCCGTTCCCCTGGAGGACCCATGACCCGCAAAGACGGTCGCACCAACGACCAGCTCCGTCCCGTCACCATCGAGCGTGGCTGGTCGGCTCACGCCGAGGGCTCGGCCCTCGTCACGTTCGGCGGCACCAAGGTGCTGTGCACCGCGTCGTTCACGAACGGCGTTCCGCGCTGGCTGACCGGCAAGGGCAAGGG
>JAKOMY010000238.1 GCA_022702225.1 Microbacteriaceae bacterium
CATCATGTTCGCCACCGACGGGGAGTTTCCCCGCGAGGGCGAGCGCCTGCCGAACTGCTCGGCGACGACGTTCCGCCTCGAAGGCGACCGCTGGGAGATGCTGGCCTACGCCGGCGTCGCGAGCTGAGATCCCCGTCTCCGCACAGACCCGGCGTCACGTGAGAACCTGAGGGATCTCCTCACTCCCCCGCGCGCGCCACCACCGACCGCGCGTGCCGCAGGATCGGCTCGTCGATCATGCGTCCCTCGTAACGGAACACACCCCGCTCCCCCTGTGCCGCGTCGAGGACGCCCCGTGCCCACGAGATGAGATCGGCGCTCGGGGCGAATGCCTCGCGGATCGTCGCGACCTGCCCCGGGTGGATGCACGCCGTGGCGGCGAACCCGGAGGCCGCGGCATCCCGAGCTTCCTCGGCGAGCCCCTCCAGGTCGGCGATGTCGACGTGCACGGCGTCGATGGCCCGCTTGTCGAACGCCCCCGCGGCCAGCAGCACGCGTGCCCGCGCGACGCGTGCGACGTCGCGGTAGCCCCCGTCCTCGCGACGGCTCGAGGTACCGCCGAGGCTGGCGACGAGGTCTTCCGCACCCCACATCAGCGCCACGACCTGCGGGAGCGCCGCGAGCTGCTCAGCGTTGACGATCCCTCGCGCGGTCTCGCACAGAGCGATCACCTCGAACCCGCCTGTGGGATCGAGGGATGCCGGCGTCTCGGCCTTCGCGACCATCACGCGCCGCACGCGCGTGAGCGCCAGCGCCTCGAGGTCGAGCGCGAAGTCCGGTGTCTCCGGTGCGTTCACCCGCACGATCACGCGCTCGGGGTCGGGATCGGCGGCGATCATCGCCTCGCGCGCCGATGCCTTCGCCTCTGCGGACACGGCATCCTCGAGGTCGAGGATCGCGGCATCCGCCCGCTCGAGGGCCTTCGGCAGCCGTTCGGGGCGATCGGCCGGAACGAACAACAACGCGGGTCCGAGGGCGAACGCGCGTGCTGCCGAGCGGGCGTCGGAGTGAATCCCGCTCATGCCCGCCCCTCGCTCGCCCAGACCAGCACCGTGCGGGTGGCGGTGGCCACGACCTCGTCGTTCTGCGAGCGCCCGGTGTGCGCCATGACGACCACGCCCTGCCCCTGGCGGGAGGCGGAGGGCCGCACCGACACGATCTCGGTCTCGGCGGCCAAGGTGTCGCCGACGAACAGCGGCGCGGGAAAGCTCACATCGGTCAGCCCCAGCTGCGCCACGAGCGTTCCCTGCGTCAGCTGCGCGACGGAGAGGCCGACGAGGGTCGACAGCGTCCACATCGAGTTGACCAGGGGACGACCGAAGGGCTGGGTCGCGGCGTATGCGGCGTCCAGGTGCAGCGCCTGCGCATTCATCGTCAGGGTCGTGAACAGGACGTTGTCGGCATCCGTCACGGTGCGCCCGGGGCGGTGCGCGTACCTCTCGCCGACGATGAACTCCTCCAAATACAGGCCGCGCTGCTCGATCATGCGGCAACGGTACCCGCGAGCCCCAGCGCGCGCGAGATCACCATGAGCTGCACCTCGGTGGTGCCCTCTCCGATCTCGAGGATCTTCGAGTCGCGGTAGTGCCGCGCCACGGGGTACTCGTTGATGAATCCGTTGCCGCCGAACACCTGTGTCGCATCCCGCGCGTTCGCCATCGCGGCGTCGCTCGCGGTCATCTTCGCCACGGCTGCATCGACCGTGAGGGGCTTGCCGGCGTCGCACAGCCGCGCGGCGTGGACCCACGCCAGGCGCGCGGTGTGGACGCGGGCATGCATGCGCGCGAGCAGGAACTGCATGCTCTGGCGCGTCGACAGACGCTCGCCGAAGACGGTGCGGCTGCGGGCGTAGTCGACGGCGGCCTCGAGGCACCCCTCCGCGGCCCCCGTGGCGAGCGCCGCGATCGCGACGCGGCCTTCGTCGAGCGTGCGCAGGAAGTTCTTGAACCCGTGCCCGCGCTCGCCGAGCAGGTTGGCCTCGGGCACTCGCACGCCGTCGAAGGTCAGCGGGTGGGTGTCGGAGGCGTTCCAGCCGACCTTGTCGTACGCGGGGCCGACGGTGAAGCCGGGCGTGCCGTTGGGCACGATAATCGTCGAGATCTCGGAGCGCTCGCCCGTGCGGCCGGTGACGGCGGTGACGGTGACGAACCGGGTGATGTCGGTGCCGGAGTTGGTGATGAACTGCTTCGACCCGTCGATCACCCACTCGCCGCCCTCGAGCGTCGCGGTGGTGCGGGTGGCCCCGGCGTCGCTGCCCGCCTCGGCCTCGGTGAGTCCGAATCCGGCGAGGGCACGACCCGCGACGAGGTCGGGCAGGTACCGGGCCTTCTGATCCTCGGTGCCGTAGCGGTAGATCGGCATGGCGCCCAGCCCCACGCCCGCCTCGAGGGTGATGGCCATCGACTGATCGACGCGCGCGATGCCCTCGATCGCGACGCAGAGGCTCGCGTAGTCGCCGCCCTGTCCGCCGACCTCCTCGGGGAAGGGCAGCCCGAACAGCCCGAGTTCGCCCATCTGCTCGACCAGGTCGAGGGGCAGCTCGTGCGCACGGTCGGCTTCGTACGAGCGCGGCGCGATGACCTCGTCGGCGAACTCGCGCACCATCGCGCTCAGTTCGCGCTCGTCGTCGGTGAA
>JAKOMY010000243.1 GCA_022702225.1 Microbacteriaceae bacterium
CCGCATTCGGCGTTCTGGCGTCGGGAATCGTCGTCGGGGCCGCGAACGGTCTGGCGAGCAACACCGCGCAGTTGCTGTCGAGTGCGCGAGAGCTCGTTGCGACGATGCAGAAGGGTGTGCAGGTCGCACGCGAGTCGTTCGACGAGGTCGAAGAACAGGCCGTCGCGGTCATGCAGGAGTTCGAGTCGTGAGCGGCGCTGCCGCCGTTGCCGCGCAGTTGCGCAGCGAATCGTGGGCCGGAGGAGCATCACGGTCGTCGGGCGGAGGGTGCGATGGCATCCCCGGGTTCGCCGGCTGGCTGATCACCTACGTTCAGCCGCTCCCCCAGTGGATGGACGAGTTGCAGGGCGATCCGGGCGCTATCGCCGTGCGTTCGTCGGAGTGGCGCACGGTCGAGTCGTCGGTGTCGGAGTTGACGCTCGACCTCGCGTCCGCCGCGCGGGCTCTCGACGACCTCGATGGCCGGACCGTGCGGGCCCTTCGCCAGCGGTACGAAGACGTCTCGCGGGTGTTGACGGACGTGCAGGACTGGGCGGGTGCCGCGTCGTCTGCGCTGGCCCTCGCGTCGACTCTCGTCACAGCCTGCCGGGATGCGATCTGCGGCCTGCTGAACGCCCTGGCGCGTCTGTCCGACTCTCTGACGAGTTTCACGCTCAACCCGTTCGACAAGCTCGACGCCATTCGCGAGTTCGCGGACGCGGCGTGGGACGTCATCGTCTTGGCGCGGGACCTTGTGCAGCAGCTTGTGACCGCATTGGGTCAGCTCGCTCGACTGCTGGCGGAGCTCGGGCCGATCGTCCAAGACTGGTTCACATTTTTTCGGGACTTTCTCGGCCGGATGCTCCCGGGAATCGCGATGGCGACAGGCGGCGCGCTGGGCTACCTCTTAGGCACGGGGTTGGGAGACATGCTGCGATCGGACCCCCGGGTGAGCGAGCTGTTCCCTGAAGATGCGGTGGAGAGTCAGTTCTACGACGATCTTATGAACCGCAGCGAGATCAGTTCTCCCGCTGATCTGCTGCAGGGGAATGAACTGATCGACGGTCTAGGCAAAGATCAGCAAACGGCGATCAGTGTGACGACCGTTCGTCGCCCCGATGGGTCGACGTACACCCTCGTCAATCTGCCCTCGACGCAGGACTGGGGCATTCTGAAGGGACTCATGGGCGGCGAGTGGGCGGACACGTACCGCGATGCCGGACCGATGAACGATCTCGACAGCAACATCGCCCTCATGATCATGGACAACCCCGTGTTGCGAACCCAATACGAACGCGCGGTGATGCAGGCCATGCAGGACGCGGGGGTTCCACCCGGATCGGATGTGGTCTGGTCGGGATTCAGCCAGGGCGGGATCATGGCAGGCAACCTCGCTGCCGATGGCTCGGTGCCGTACAACACCATCGGTGTCGTCACAAACGGCTCCCCGATCGACGGGTTCAATATCCCGGATAACATCCCGGTCATGCAGGTCGAGCACGTCTCAGACCCGGTGGCGAAGCTCGACCTCCAGACGCCACTGGTCCCGCAACCTCACGTCATCAACGGACCTATGGGACCGTCGGTCACAGTCACGCCGCATCTTCCTGACAATGTGGATTGGGTTGTCCTGGGTGATCCCGACGGCTCCATGAGCCCCGGTCAGACGCACAACGCACGTAACTACACTGACGACCTGCAGGATTACATCGACAACGGCGGTGGCTTCCGGAATGACTGGAGCTTCCTCAACGGCTCGGTCGAGGAGGTCTACGTTGCGCGGACAGGAGAGTGATGATGATTGATGACATCGACGCACGCGTAGAAGCGGCGCGAGCGCGTCTGGACGCTCAAGTGGCGGCCGCCCGGGCCGCCCATGCGAATCTGAACGTCGGTCTCGAGGAGCTGCGTAACGTCTCGGTGACGGTCCGCAGCCCGCGCAACGAATGCGAGGTCACTGCCACGGCTGAGGGCTCAATCACGCAGGTTCGGGTGTCCCCGGGCGCGGAGCTCGGCGCCGGACTCGACACCGCCCTCACTCGCACCATCGAGGCCGCGCAGTCCGCCGCTCGAGAGGCCGCTGCGGACCGGGCAGCTGTTCTCCTCGGCGAGGGCTCCTCTCTTGTCGCCGACCTCCGGACCCGGCGCGCCCCGGCGCGGTGATGGCGGTGTCATCTCGTCTCGATGTCCGTCTGGGTCCTCTCTTGGATCAGGCCGCGCGACTGGAGGCCCAGGCGACAGAACTGGAGCAGACCTCCGCCGACCTGAAGAAGGCGATCGAGTCACTGCGCGCGACGACAAGTGGCGAAGCATCGGAGGCTGCGATTGCTTCCAGCGCTCGAGTCCTCGCCGAAACGGATACCCGCAGAGAGCGGCTGGCTCGCAATGCCGCCGTGATCCGGAAGCTTGCCGACGTCTACGACACCTGCGACCTCGCAGGCGCGAGGGCTCTCGGCTCATGAGTACGCGATTCACCGGACGTGTCATCTCGACAATGGCGGTCGCAGCGGCAGCGATGACGCTCGCGGGCTGTTTCTCGATGGGCGGGCCCACTCAAGACGAGCGAGCGGCTCAGTTGGCGGCAGAACTAGAGAGCGGAGGGCTCGGGGTATCTCAAGCGGAGGTGTCGTATCAGGATTCGTTTTCAGGGGATCTGACCGTCACCGTGACGCTCGAAGATAGCGTGATCGAGCCGGGGCTCAGCGTGTCCGCTCAGACGCTCGGCCCCATCCTCGGGGTGATGGCGCGCGGTGCGGAGAATATGCGCGTCGGAGCTGCAGGTTTCTATGCGCAAGATGCCGACGGCGTCGATGTCTCGATGGTGACGGCCGCTACCGACTTGGGAATCGGCGACGCCGTCCGTGGACGCTCGCTCTCTCTGTCGGGCGCGAAGCTCGAGCAGTTGTCGAAGTAGTGAGCCCATCGCGCGGCGGTCGCGCCCTGAGGGAGGGCGCTGTAGGCCTCGTTACCGCGGCAGGTGCCCCGGCATTGTGCCTAACGTCGTGTACCGGCGGGCTGAGCGCGGAGGAGAAGGCGAATCGCCCGTCTGCAGCGCTTGAGTCAGCTGGAGAAGGCATCGAGGGTGTAGAGGTGGTCAGCACGCCTTGCTCGGCGGGGAGCCTTACCGTCAGTGTGCGTGTGTCTCCTGACGGTCTCGACTCCGCTGGTGCCGAAGTGAGAATCGGCCCCCAGACGCGCGTTCTCGAGGTGACGGCCGATAATGCAGGGGACATGAAGATCACGAGTCTCCGCCTCTACGCCGACGATCAAGCGGGTCCAGGTGTCTCGTTTGACAACGAGGCCGCCGATCGAGGGCTTCACAAGTCTCTCGACGGGGATTTCTTGACGTTGGTTGCGGAGGGAGGGACTTCCTACGCCAGAGGGTGAATCGCGCGAGCGCATGGGCACTCAGGCGGTGCGGCCTCCTCCACGGCGGGCTTACCGACGACGGGGCCGCCGTGAGGCCTAGAGAAGGACGTCCTCACTGCACCCGAGGCTTCGCCAGCTTCCCGTCCGCCGTCACCTGAGGGTGATGCTTGGTCAACTGGATCACGCCCCAGGTCGCGATCGCGCCGGCGATGACGAAGCCGATGAGCGCCCATGCGGGGGCCGTCGACGCCTCGCCGAGGACGAGAAGACCGATCAACACGGCCACGATCGGGTCGATCACGGTGAGGCCCGCGATGACGAGGTCGGGCGGGCCGACCGAGTACGCCGTCTGCACGAAGTAGGCGCCCACAGCGACGGCGGCGAGCAGCGCCACCAGGCACAGCATCGTCAGCCACTCGAAGTTGCCGGCCTGCGCGCGGCTGATGACGACCTTGGCGAGCGTCGCGACGAAACCGTAGATCACGCCCGCGGCCATGATGTAGAACAACGCCTGAGCGCGCCGGCGTACGAGCACCCAGAACACGCCGAAGACGATGACGACGACGGCCAGGATGCCGAGGATGATCCACAGCTCGCGCTCGGTGACCACGTGCTCGGTGGCGAAGAACGCCGCGATCGTCACGAAGATGAAGATGCCGCCCACGCACAGTGCGATCGCGATGAGCGACTGCCGCGTCGGCTTCTGCCCCGAGACGCGGGCGTTCAGCACCGTCGTGATGACGAGGGCGATGGCCCCGAGCGGCTGCACGAGGATCAGCGGGGCCACCGACAGCGCCGAGAGCTGGCACACGATCGCCAGGCCCAGCATGACCGTGCCCGCAACCCACGAGGGGCGCGTCAACAGGGACGTGAGCTGCTTGCGTGAGAGGCCACCGGTGGTCTTGCCCGAGAGGCGCTCGACCTTCTGCACTCCGCGGTGCTGATACTGCGCTCCGAACGACATGAACACCGCACCGAGCAGGGCCAGCGGGATGCCGAGGAGGATACGGGGATCGCGGAACACACCGACGAGCTGGTCGATTCCGTCGCTGAGGGTGGCATCGAGCGGGATCACCCTCCGACGATAGCCCGCCGCCCCCTGGATAGGCTGGTGACGTGGCCGTACTCCCGATTCGCATCATGGGTGATCCCGTGCTGCACGCTCCCGCTGCCCGCGTCGACGAGATCACCGATGAGGTGCGCACCCTCGTTGCCGACATGTTCGAGACGATGGACGCCGCTCCCGGTGTGGGTCTTGCGGCTCCGCAGGTCGGGGTGGGACTGCGCATCTTCACGTACACGTACGAAGACGACGAGGGGCAGCCCTGGCGCGGCGTCGTGATCAACCCCGAGCTGTGGATTCGCCCGATGGAACCCGGCTACCCCGACCCCGACGAAGAGAGCGAGGGGTGCCTCTCGTTCCCCGGCGAGCGCTTTCCGTTGCGCCGGTCCGATGCGGCACTGCTCACCGGCACCGATCTCGACGGCCACGCGGTCCGTATCGAGGTCACGGGTTGGCGCGCGCGCATCCTGCAGCACGAGTTCGATCACCTCGACGGCATCCTGTATGTGGATCGTCTCGACGAGGAAGACGGTCGGGTGGCGGCGAAGATCGCGAAGAAGCGCAAGTGGGGCAAGCCTGGTATCTCGTGGATGCCGGGCGTCGACGACATTGACGCGTGAACGGCCAGCCGCGGGGCGGCGACGTCAGCTCTCGATGATGTTCGGAGCGAAGCGGCAGAAGTAGTCGGTGATCGGCCCGTCCGACTCGCGGATGCCGACACCGAACGCTTCCTGGTCGATCACCCATGAGCCGAGCACGGGGTGGTTGCTGCCGTTCTTCCCGGGGAAATCGGGGAGCTCGTGGTACTCCTGCCACACGCGCTCCCGGCCTATGCCCTCGCGGCGGTACTCTTTGCCGTTCGAAGTGATGCTGCCGTCACGGCGATGCACCTGGATGCCGTCGCCTTCTCGACCGAAGACGGGTTTGACGACGAAGTCGGTCATGCCGTTCGGGCCATCGGCGTAGGCCGGCAGCAGGTTGGGGTGGCCGGGGAACAATCGCCAGAGGGCGACGAGCAGCAGCTTGTTCGAGAGGAACATCTTCCACGCCGGTTCGTACCAGCGGCCGAAGAGTCCGCGACCCGCAATGAGCAGCGCGCCGAACTCCTGGTCGCCGACGACGCGATCCTCTCCCGACACGAGGTCTTCCCAGGGGTAGAGCTTGAAGAGGTTGCGGATGACGGGGTACTGCGTGCCCGGGGTGTCACCGGGAAGCGCCGCGATGCTGCGCGAGGAGCCCCACGGCTCGGGAACGCCGACGAACTGCCGCGCGCCGTGGTGCCAGCCGATCTCCTTCATCTCGATGCCGGTGTGCTCCCATCCGGCTTCTCCGGCGACGTCGCGCATGTAGGCGACGGTGTCCCAGTCCTCGCCGTAGGTGTCGGCATCCGAGTGGGCGACGAAGAGGCGTCCGCCCTCCCCCTCGTTCAACGAGCGGTGCAACAGGGTCCGCCAGCGCTCCACCAGGGCCTCGTGCAGGCCGTTCCACTGGTCGGTGTCGGCAGGGAGGACTCCGCTGTTGATCCGATCCTGCAACCAGAACCACTGGGTGACCGACGCCTCGATCAGACCGGTGGGGGTGTCGCCGTTGTACTCGAGCATCTTCGCGGGTGAGCCGTCGCCGGCGTAGGCGAGGTCGAAGCGGGCGTAGACGTCGGGTTCGTTCTGCTCGAGCGACCACTGGGCGAGCTCGAACGCTTTCGGGCTGAGCCCCAGGTGACCGAGTGCACCGGATGCCATGTACGTGGCCGCCTCGAGACTCATGCGATGCAGCTCTTCGGTTTGCTTCTCGAGTTCTTCGACCTCCGGGAGCGTGAAGACGTACGCAGCGCCGTCGTTCCAGTACTCCACCGCCGTCCCGTCGTCGCGGACGGAGTGCGAGTAGATGAGGCCGGACTGCTTGATGGTGCGCTGCCAGTCGGGGCGCGGGTCGAGCTCGATGCGCCGCATCAGCTGCCGTGGCTTCCGTCGGATCCCGATCCGCCGAAACCACCGCGCGAGACGCTGTCGCCATCGCTCGAGATGCCGCGGGCAGCGGTCTTCCCCGACGGGATGCTGTCGGAGCCGCCGGTCGCCGGCTGCCCCACGGCGGGTACCGTTCGGCTGCTCGAGCCGAGCGGCAGGTAGTACCAGTGGGCGCTTCCGCCGTGGTTGTTGCAGTCGTCGTCGGGCAAGCGCTTCTCGGTGGAGTTGTCTCGGCAGATCTGGGCGTAGTCGTCCGAGACGTTCGTCCCCTGTCCGCACCCGGTCAGGGTGGCGGCGAGGGCGGCGACGACGCCGACGGTGACGGTGCGCGACGCGCGACGACGCACGACTGGCTGCATGGGGGGCTCCTTCGGAAATGCCGATCCGGCGACACTGCGCCGATGTTCTCACACCCTCGTTCGGGTGGTTTCAGACGCGGGATTCATGTCGGCGGGGGAAGACGTGCGACGGGGCGCCGGAGGCCGGCATCCACTCGCAGGTGAAGCTTCCGCGGTAGCCGAAAAGGAAGCCGAAACGGTCGTTGTCGACGCGCAGGTCGACGTGGAAACGACCGTCGCCGTCGTCGAAGCGTTCGCGGAGGGTGGCCCGGCCGCTGAAGAGCTGGGGGAAGCGGAACCCGACCGGTCCCTCGTAGAAGCGCTGCTCCCCCGACCGCAGGAGCAGGCCGCCCTCGTCGTCGACGCTCAGGTCGAGGTCGACTGCGAGATGCTGGTGCGTGCCGAGGTAGTCGATCACGCGGCCGTCGTGCAGGATCATCGTCGCGTCGAACCGGGCGGGCCGACCTCTCACCTCGTACTCCCGCACGAAGGTGACCGTCTCACGGCCGAAAGGGTCGAGGTACGGGCTGTTCCAGATGGTGAAGGGGACGTTCTCGCCCACCGTCGGCACGAGGATGTTCCGCAGTTTGCCGATCTGGAGGAACGGGACGGTCCACCAGGGCCCGCGCCGGATCTCGCTCATGACACCGCGACCGACGCACGCCTGGCCCTCGTCGAGGCCGACGCCGAAGCGTCGCTGCATCATCGGGTGCAGGCGGTCGAAATCGGAGCCCATCGCCTGCGCGAAGATCGACGTCATCGATTCGCTCCCGGTGCGGGCAGCGTCGCAAGCGTGGCGGGGGCGTCGTCGAGGGCACGTCGTCGATGCGGGGGGATTCGCGCGCAGCGCGAGGCGCGGGGGCGGTCCGCCCGCCAGAAGGCGATGGCGTGCCGGATCGACCAGCGTTCCGGCTCGACGCCGGTTTCGAGCCAGATGCGCAGGCGGTCGAAGCTCCACGCGGTCGCCCAGCCGACCAGGGGACGCACGATCACGTCGAGGGGGCCCCACCCGGCCGCGTAGTCGTATCCGGTCGAGAAGCGGATGCCGTCGTCGACCGGCTCGTAGCGCCAATAGCCGCGACCGTCGCGAAGCGGTGACAGCCTGTCCTGGGTGGTGAAGCGCAGCGCGGAGGTGCGGGTGCCATCGGGTCGCGACGTCTCGCCGATGCTGATGCCGTCACCGCGGACGGTGTGCACGGGCGTCCGTCGTTCGTAGACGAAGCGCGCGGCGCCCTCCCCCGTGCTCGTCGTGGGTGTGATCCGCGAGAAGCGGACGTCCCATCTCACGTGCTGCGACGGCTCCTGCGTCGCCGTCCAGACCTCGTCGAGCGTCGCGCGGATGGTGGTCGCGACATAGATCCCCCGTGCCCCCATGGCGTCAGCCTAGGCCGATCGGGCGGAGACGCCGTGCAGGGTGCATCGGGTGTCCTCAGCGCGACGAGAAAGAATGCAGCGCGAGGTCGTCGCTCAGGGCTTCGCTCGCGAGGCAGCCGCGGACGCTCGTGCCCTGTTCGTCGAGCGGTGGACTCACCACGGCCGCGCCGAGGCGGCCGGGTGAGGACAGCACGATCGCGCCGGAGACACTCGACTTGGCCGGAATGCCGACCGCGCGCATCCACCGGCCCGAGCCGTCGTACACCCCGCAGGTCGCCATCACCGAGATGACGTCTCGCGCGACCCGCTCGGGCACGACCCGTTCCCCCGTCCGGGGATTGATCCCCCCGAGCGCGAGCGTCGCGCCCATGACGGCCAGGGTCTCGGCATCCACCAACGTCGCGCAGGCTCGGGCGTAGACGGCGACCGCGTCGTCGGCCGAGGGCTCGAGGGTGCCCTCCGCGCGCATCAGGTGGGCCAGGGCGTGATTACGGTCGCCGAGGAGGTGTTCGTTGTGGGCCACGTCTTCGTCGACCTCGAGCTCGCGTCCCGCGAACGCCGCGAGCCCCCGCGCGATGCGGGCGCTGCGCGCCTCGGCGTTCGACCCGGCGACGAGCGAGGCGGTCAGCAGTGCGCCGGCGTTGACCATGGGGTTCGGCGGTCGGCCCGTGCCGCTCTCGAGCTTGATGGCGTCGAACGACTCGCCGGTGGGTTCGATGCCGACGCGATCGAGGGCCGCACCCTCGGTGTCGACGAGTGCCAGAGCGAACAGGAACGGCTTGACCGCGGACTGCACGCTGAACGAGACATCGGCCTGTCGGCTCGCGTGCACCGAACCGTCGGGGAGGGCGAGGGCGAGGGCGCAGAGGTCGGGATGGGCGCCGGCGAGCTGCGGGATGCTGTCGTCGATTCGCCCCCTGCGTTCGGGCAGCAGGCGGGACCGCAGGGCGTCGAGGTCGTACGAAGCGGCAGCGGGAGGCGAGGTCACTCCCCCAGCCTCGCAGGCTCGCCGGGGGTTCGGGCCCGTACCCGTCAGTACAGACCCCGTTCCGCGAGGGCGCCGCGCAGGATCGGGGCCAGCCGTTCCGCGAACGCGGGCGTGATGTGGGTGTCGTCATAGCGCACCGGCGTGTGTCCCGCGAAGGCGGGACACACGCCCTGCCAGCAGCTGAAGGGCAGAGCGCTGATCGCGAGGTCGCCGGTGAGCGCCGCGCGGGCCTCGGTCGCCGTCTGCATCTGCATCCACACGTCGTCGATGCCCGCGAGACACGACGAGGGGCCCGTGAGCGGCGACACGCACCGCCCGAGATCGACTCCGTGCGGCGGGGGCGCCAAGTACACCGTGTGGCCCGCGGGAGCCCAGCCCGTGACCTCGGACGCGATGGCCGAGACCAACTCGCCGGCATCCAGATCCCGCCCGTCGACCGAGCGGCCCAGGGTGAACGCGTTCGACACCACGAGCAGGTCGGCGGGTGAGGCACCGACCATCGCCGCCACGTCGGCCTTGCGCTGCCCGCACGCGGCCATGACCGACGGATCGCGGCTCTCGACCAGGACGTCGGTGAAGCGGCATCCGTACATCCCGACCGTGGTCACACGCCACGCTCCCCCGCTGTCGTCGGCGAGCTTTGCGAAGGCGGGTGCGTACGCCATGGCGCTCGAGTCGCCCACGAGGTACAGGTGCCGCGGTGCGTCGGCGGACCCCCAGGTGCACCGCCCGGCGTCGAGGGGCACGCCCGGGGTGAAGCAGTCGTGAGCGCGGTTCGCCGACGACGAAGCGCGCTGCGCCTCGTCGAGGGAGGGGTGCAGCTCGGGCCAGGAGGTGGCTGTGCTCGCGGCGGCGAGCTCGCCCTGCAACACACTGAGCGCGTCTCCGGCTTCGGCGGCGACATCGACCGGGGCAGGCACCGCGGCCGGTAGTCCCGGGAGGGTCGGAGCGCCGTACGCCAGCATCACCGCGAGCGCCGTCGCTCCGGCGCCGATGGCGAGCGTGGCCCCGGCCATCGCCACGCGTGGGGCGAAGCGGGCGCGCCAAGCGGCCCACGGGGGTGCGGTGCCGGCGTCGATGGATGCCGGGGGTACCGGCATCCGTTCGTC
>JAKOMY010000129.1 GCA_022702225.1 Microbacteriaceae bacterium
GGAACCGAGGCGTACAGCATCCCGGCTCCGTGGCGCATCCCCTCACGCGTGGCCAGACGCAGGCCGTGGTCGGCGTGTTCGGTCAGGGTGTGGGCGAAGACGTGCGCGATGAAGAACACCACGAGCGACACCGACGCGCTCGCGAGGACCTCCCACACGTCCTCGGCGTGATCGTCGGCGATCGAGACGAAGGCCGCGAACACGATGAGGCCGTAGATGGCGGCGGGGGAGCGGAAACGAACGCCGAACCACCTACTCACACGGGCCCAACGCGAGGAGGACCCGATCGGAGCGCTCACGCGTCGAACCCCAGGCTCAACTTGCGCAGGAGGGTCGCGAGGCGGTCGCGGTCGCCGCGGGAGAGGCTCTCGAGCAGCAGGGCCTCGGCATCGACGAGGCGGGTGATCGCGGCATCCACTCGTATTCGTCCGTCATCGGTCAGAGTCACCAGGATGCTCCGTCCGTCCCCGGGGTCGGCCTCCCGGCGCACGAAACGGCGGGCGACCAGCCGATCGATGCGGTTCGTCATCGTTCCGCTCGACACCAGCGTCTGCTGAAGAAGCTGCTTGGGGCTCAGCTGGTAGGGCTCGCCCGCGCGGCGCAGAGCCGAGAGCACGTCCCACTCCCACGACTCGATGTCGCTGCGGCGGAACGCCTCCTTGCGGGCGATGTCGAGGTGCCGTGAAAGGCGGGCGACACGCGAGAGCACCTCGAGCGGCGAGAAGTCGAGATCGGGGCGCTGCCGCATCCACGCATCGACGATGCGGTCGACTTCGTCGCTGTCCCGGGTCACGGTCTCATTATGTCGAGTGCGCGGTCCACCGTCGGCGCGCGCCGCAGGTCGGAACGCACAGCGCTCGGGTCTGGCAGACTTGACCGGTGCCCGCGGGCACGGTCCGCCGTGGTGTAACGGCAGCACGACAGCCTTTGGAGCTGTTAGGTCTAGGTTCGAATCCTGGCGGCGGAGCATGACATCACCGACCGAGCTGGCCGTCGTCGTCCTCGCCGCGGGTCAGGGGACGCGCATGCGCTCCCGCACCCCCAAGGTGCTGCACCCCGTCGGCGGTCGCCCGCTGGTCGGTCACGTGCTCGACACCGCGGCCTCCCTCGACCCGGCGCGCATCGTCGTGGTCGTGCGCCACGAGCGAGAGCTCGTCGCCGAGACCGTGTCGGAGCTCGCGCCCGGCGTCGTGATCGTCGACCAGGACGAGGTGCCCGGTACCGGTCGTGCGGTGGAGGTCGCCCTCGACGCGCTCGACGGATTCGAGGGCGATGTCCTCGTGCTCAGCGCCGACGTGCCGCTGCTCGAGACCGGAACGCTGACCGAGCTGCTCGCGACGCACCGTACGGGCGGCACCGCCGTCACCCTGCTCAGCGCTCGCGTCGACCAGCCGTTCGGCTACGGCCGGATCCTGCGCGACGAGGCCGACGGCGTGCGTCGGATCGTCGAGCAGAAAGACGCCTCGGCCGAGGAGGCCGCGGTCACCGAGATCAACGTCGGGGTGTACGTCTTCCAGGCGGCGCCGCTTCGCGCCCAGCTCGCGCAGGTGGGCACCGCCAACGCGCAGGGCGAGAAGTACCTCACCGACGTGGTCGGCCTGCTGCGCGACGCGCAGCTGGGGGTCGCCGCCTCCGTCACCTCCGACGCCTCGGCCGCCCTCGGAGTCAACGATCGCGTGCAGCTGTCCGAGGCCGGGCGCACGCTCAACGCCCGCACGGTGCGTCGCTGGCAGCTCGAGGGCGTCACCGTCGTCGATCCCGCCACGACCTGGATCGACGTGACCGCCACCCTGGCTCCCGACGTCACGATCCTCCCCAACACCCATGTGCGCGGGGCGACCGTCATCGCCTCGGGCGCCACGATCGGCCCCGACACGAGCCTGGTCGACTGCGAGGTGGGAGAGAACGCCACGATCACCCGCACCGACGGCACCCTCGCCGTCGTCGAGGCCGGGGCGACCGTCGGACCGTTCGCCTACCTCCGTGCGAACGCCCGGGTGGGCGTGAACGGCAAGGTCGGCACCTTCGTCGAGGTGAAGAACTCCTCGATCGGCGAGGGCAGCAAGGTGCCGCACCTCTCGTACATCGGCGACACGCAGATCGGCCGCGGGGTCAACCTCGGCGCCGGCGCCATCACCGCCAACTACGACGACGTCGCCAAGCACCGCACGGTGATCGGCGACGAGGTGCACAGCGGGTCGCACAACGTCTTCGTCGCGCCGGTTACGATTGGAGCGGGTGCCAAAACGGGCGCCGGAGCGGTGATCCGCAAGGATGTCCCGGCCGGTGCGTTGGCGCTCAGCGTGGCACCCCAGCGCAACGTCGAGGGGTGGGTCGAGAAGAACCGACCGGGCACCAGAGCGGCCGACGTGGCCGCGCGGGCTCGGGCTGAACAGGAAGCGGCCGATGGCTCGTAAGAAGAATCGTGTAGACCTCGACCGCGACAACGGCATCGCCCCCGGGCTCGTCGCCAAGACCAAGAAGCGGCTCGTCGTCGCCTCGGGTCGTTCGCACCCCGATCTCGCGGCACAGGTCACGCAGCACCTGGGTACCGAGCTCGCCCCCACCGAGCACCGCACCTTCGCGTCGGGCGAGATCTACACCCGGTTCGAGGTGTCGATCCGCGGCTGCGACGTCTTCGTCATCCAGTCCTTCGGTCCTCCGGTCAACGAGTGGCTGATGGAGCTGCTCATCATGCTCGACGCCCTCAAGCGCGCCTCGGCCAAGCGCGTCACGGTCGTCGCCCCGTACTTCCCCTACTCGCGTCAGGACAAGAAGGGCCGCGGCCGCGAGCCGATCAGCGCCCGCCTCGTCGCCGACCTGCTCAAGACCGCCGGCGCCGACCGCATCATGAGCGTCGACCTGCACGCGGCACAGATCCAGGGCTTCTTCGACGGCCCGGTCGATCATCTCTTCGCCAAGCCCGTACTGCTCGAGCACTTCGAGCAGGGCCTGTCGGCCGAAGACCGAGAGACCCTCACGGTCGTCTCGCCCGACATGGGCCGCGTCCGCGTCGCCGACACCTGGTCCGACAGCCTGGGGGCCCCGCTCGCGATCATCCACAAGCGTCGTGATCCCAAGGTCGCCAACCAGGTGTCGGTGCACGAGATCGTTGGCGACGTGAACGGGCGCACCTGCCTGCTCGTCGACGACATGATCGACACCGGCGGCACGATCCAGAAGGCCGCGCAGGCTCTCAAGGCCGCGGGCGCCCGCAAGGTCATCGTCGCCGCGACGCACGCGATCTTCAGCGACCCGGCGATCGAGCGCTTGCAGGACGCGGCGATCGACCAGGTCGTGGTCACCGACACCATCCCGATCGAGGCCGAACGCCGGTTCGAGCGCCTCACCGTGCTGCCGATCGCGCCGTTGCTGGCTCGCGCGATCCACGAGGTCTTCGAGGACGGCTCGGTCACGAGCATGTTCGGCGGCGACGCGTAGGCGTTCGCTGCTTCGATACTCAGCCACCTCCCCTCGGGGAGGTGGCTGAGTCGTTCTCGTGCCGGGCCGTCCTGCGGAGTCGCGTGGCACACGCCGCTCCGGGATGCCGCGGCACGGCGTGTCGCCGAAGACCTCCGACGGAGGGTACGGGCGGCTGCCGGCCCGCTCGCGCGGCCGCGGCCGGGCCGTCGTGCGGAGTCGGGGTTCGACACGCCGGTTTCGGGTGTCGTGAGCACGGCGTGTCAACCGCGAACTCCGCTCGGCGGCCCGGGTGGCCCCCCATTGCCACCTCGCCCCAAACGCCCACCACACATAGCTTGCACAAAAGAATGAACCGGTGAGCGGGCAAGGTCGTGTCCCTACCGTGAGCACGTACGCGCCGCGAGGCACGACCGAAGGAGGACCCTCATGATCCGCACCACAGCCGTACCCCGTCCCGTCCGCATCGGCACCGCTCTGCTGGGTGTCGCCGGCATCGCCACCCTCGCCGGGTGCGCGGGCGGCACCACGACCGGCGACGCCGCCCCCGCCGAAACCGCGGCCCCCGCCGCGAGCTCGGCTCCCACCACCTCGGGTGCCGCAGCCGGATCCACCGGCTCTGGCTCCTACAAGGACGGCGAGTACGAGGCCACGGGCCAGTACGCCACCCCCGAAAGCGTCGAGACCATCGACGTCACGCTCACGATCGCCGGCGACACGGTCACCGCGGTCACGGTCACGGGCGATCCGCAGGCCGCGGAGTCCAAGCGCTACCAGGGCGAGTTCATCGGCGGCATCCAGAGCGAGGTCGTGGGCAAGAAGCTCGACGAGATCTCGGTCAGCAAGGTCGCGGGCTCCTCGCTCACGAGCGGCGGTTTCAACAAGGCCGTCGACACGATCAAGTCCGAGGCCCAGGCCTGACAGCCATGAGCACTCCGATTGCGACGGGTTCGACCTGGACCTTCGACGCGATCGGCACGTCGTGGGCGATCGAGACGGCGGATCCGCTCTCCTCGATCGCCCGCGACGCGGTGTCGTCGGTCATCGAGCGCTTCGATCGGGAGTGGTCGCGATTTCGCGACGATTCGCTCGTATCCTCGCTCGCCGAGGGGCGCACGGCATCCGTTCCCGCCCCGGAGGACGCGGATGCCATGTTCTCGCTCTACCGAGAGCTCGACGCGGCGACCTCCGGCGCGGTCAACCCCCTCGTCGGCGATGCGCTCGCGCGCCTGGGCTACGACGCACGGCTGACCCTGGCTGCGTGGGGAGACCCGCAACCGGCGCCGTCCTGGCGCGACGTCCTCACCTGGGACGCCGACCGCGTGAGCGTCGCGACTCCCGCGACCATCGACGTCGGGGCGCTCGGCAAAGGACGGCTGGTCGACCTCGCGCTCGACACGCTGAGCACGTTCGTCGAGGGCGACCTCGTCGTCGACGCCTCGGGAGATCTCGCCGTTCGCGGGACCCCGCTGCGCGTCGGGCTCGAGCACCCGTTCGACGCCACGCGCGCGATCGGCGTCGTCACCGTGACCGACGGGGCCCTCTGCGCCTCGGCGATCAACCGCCGCGCGTGGGGAGACGGGCTTCATCATGTGCTCGACGCCCGCACCGGCGCCCCCGTCCGCGCGTACGCCGCGACGTGGGCTCTGGCCGACACGGCCATGCGCGCCGACGCCCTGGCCACGGCGCTGTTCTTCGACGGCGGCCCGGAGCTTGCGGCATCCTGGAACGCGAACTGGGTGCGCATGCGCACCGACGGCCGTGTCGAATGGTCGCCCGGCTTCTCGGGCGAGATCTTCTCCTGACTCCCATCTTTCGAAGGGTTCCCTCTCATGAGCACCACGCTCGCCGCCGGTTCGACCCGGGTCCTCGGACTCATCGGACGCGTCTCGATGTACCGGCTCGTCATGGCGTCGCTCGGCCTTCTCGCCGTGATCTCGCTCGTCCTGTCGTTCGCCGGCCTGGTCGTGCCGCAGCCGCTGGCGATCGTCGCGAGCGCCGTGGTACTCGCCGCCGCGTGTGCCCTCACCGATGTCGTGGCGCAGAGCGCGCTCCGGATGCCACGTCGTGTGGAATCCTCGCTGATCACGGCCGGAATCCTGCTGTTCGTCCTGCGCCCCACGATCGAGCCGTTGGGCTTGGCCGGTCTCGCTCTCGCCGGGGTGGTGGCATCCGCGTCGAAGTACCTGCTCGCCTGGCGGGGCAGGCACATCTTCAACCCCGCGGCCACGGGGGCGGCGGTGTTGACGATCGTGAGCATCTGGGCGCCCGATCTCGGCTCCTCGGCCTGGTGGGTCGGCTCGCCGTGGCTCGCGGGTCCGGTGCTGGTGCTCGGCGTTCTGCTGCTGTTGCGCACCGACAAGCTGCCGATCGTCGTGGTCTTCTGGGTGGTCGCGATGGCCGTCGCGTTCTTCCGCACGAGCGTGCAGTTCCAGGCCGCGGGCTTCCCGGTCGACGTGCCGAGCGTGCTGCTGCAGGTGGCGTTCTCGTCGCCCTTCCTCTTCCTCGGGGCGTTCATGCTGTCCGAGCCGCTGACCCTTCCTCCGCGTCGCGTCCAGCAGTACCTGGTCGCGATCCTCGTCGGCGTCCTCGCGGGTTGGCCGCTGCCGCTGGGCGAGATCACGCTCGGCCAGGAGCGCGCCCTGCTCATCGGCAACCTGCTCGCGTTCCTGTTCTGCCTGCGCGCGGCCGTCCGTCTGCGGGTCGAGCGCCGCCGCGATGTGACGCCCACGGTGCGCGAGCTGTCGTTCCATGCCGCCCGCCCCTTCTCGTTCCACCCCGGGCAGTACCTCGAGCTCGACGTGCCGCACCGCCGCCCCGATGCCCGCGGCACGCGGCGGGAGTTCTCGATCGTCTCGGCGCCGGAGGACCTGCCCGAGGTGCGCATCGCGTTCAAGGACGGCTCGCAGTCGTCGTACAAGCGAGCGCTGGCGGCGGTCGAGCCGGGCTCGACCCTCGCCGTCACCGGCGTCTGGGGCGACTTCGTGCTGCCCTCGCGCCCGACCTCCCCGGTGCTCCTGGTCGCCGCCGGCATCGGTGTGACCCCGTTCGTCTCGCAGCTGCGTCACCTCGTGGCGACGAATCAGGACCGCGACGTCGTTCTCGTCTACGTGGTGTCGGAGGCATCCGAACTCGCCTTCCGCGACGAGATCTCCGCCAGCGGCATCCCGGTGGTGGTGTTCTCGCGCGACGAGCCGCTCGACCTCCCCGCGGGCTGGGTGTGGGCGGGACCCGATCGCGTGGATGCCGAGGCGCTGCTGCGCTCTGTTCCCGATATCGCGCAGCGAGCGGCGTACGTCTCGGGCCCGCCGCGGCTCATCTCGGCCCTCGCCCCCGCGCTCGCGAAGGCGAAGTCGCTGACCACGGACGCGTTCGCCGGGTACTGAATCGAGGGTGGCGGAGGAGGGCCCGAGCGGGAAGGGTGGGGGGATGACCCCCGGTTTTGTTCCCGCCGACCCTCGGAGGCCGGTCGGCCACTCTCGCGGACGCGGTGCGAACACGGTGGGGCAGAACCGCTCTCGGGTTTTCCTCGCCCTCCTCGCCGTGACCCTCCTGCTCGACGGCTGCTCGGCCGACAGCGGGAAAGACGAGGTCGCAGGCTACGTCGAGGCAGCGATCGCCGAGATGCGCGACGGCATCCACGCCGACACGGACGAGTTCCGGGATGCCGTGTCTCGAGTCGAACCCGAGCTGAAGGCGAAGATGACGATAGCCGAGACC
>JAKOMY010000157.1 GCA_022702225.1 Microbacteriaceae bacterium
TTGGAGGTCGCTGAGCGCAACGCCTCGCGGTTGCTCGAGCTCGTCGCAGACATCCTCGCGGTGTCGTCCACCTCACGCGAGGGCTTCGGCGTCGAACTCGACCTCCGCCCCACCGACGTCTCCGCCATCGTCCGCTCGGCGATCGAGTCGATCGCTCCGCGGGCACATGACCGAGGCATCCGGATCGAGACGGGCACGCTCCCGCCCGCGCAGGCTCTGGTGGACGGACGTCGCGTTCGCCAGGTCATCGACAATCTGATGTCGAATGCCGTCAAGTACAACCCGCGCGGGGGTTCGGTCCTCGTGTCGGTCGACGACGATCCGCACTCGGTGACGGTGACGATCTCCGACGACGGGCCGGGGATCAGCGCGAGCGAGCAGGGGCGCTTGTTCGAGCGCTTCTTCCGGGGCGATGCCGTACGCAAGTCCTCGACCCATGGCAGCGGCCTGGGGCTGGCCATCAGCCGTGACCTCGTCCGCGCCCACGGGGGCGAGATCACCGTGAATACGGCGGCGGGTGAAGGTGCGACCTTCATCGTCCGGCTACCCCGCCAACCGAGGGAGACCCCGTGAACTTCGACGTCCTCACCCTGCAGGCGGCGGCGACGCTGGTCATCGTCGCCTCGACGGTGATGTACCTGCTCGACACGCTCATGCTCAAGGATGGGCTGCCCGGGCGTCTGTGGGCGAGCGCCTACCTGTCCGGCACGTTCTCGGCGACGTGCTACCTGGCGTGGCTGCTCCTGCCCGACGTGTACTTCGCGGTCGCGGTGGGCAACGGCGCGTTCGTCGCGGCGACGGGTTTCATCTGGCTGGGCTGCGTCGCCTTCAACGGGCGACCTGTGCGCCGCCCGGCGCTCTTTCTCAGCGCGACGGTGATCGTCGTGGTCGTCTCGGCTCTCGTCGCGGGTCCCGAAGGCGGCTCGTGGGCGGGGGCAGTGCCCTTCTTCCTGGGCAATGCCGTGTTCGCGGCCACCGGAGCGATCGAGACGCGACGCGCGGCCATCGGCCGGCGATGGAGTTCCTCGGGCCTGACCGCGGTGCTCGCGATCGAAACGGTGTGGTTCCTCGCGCGTGTCGTGGTGTTCCTGTGGCTCGGACCCGACAGCGATCTGTTCCGCAACGTCTTCGATACGCGCGTCTCGGCGTTCCTCACGATCTCGCTTCTGATCGCGGCGGTCGTGGTGACCTCGGTGCTCCGGGCGAATGAGTCGGCCCTTCGCGGAACGGCGGAGACACGACGACTCGCGGTCGATACCAACGGCGTGCTGTTCCGCGAATCCTTCGAGGCCACTCTCGCCATCATCTGCACTCGCGCACAGGCCGCCGGCGAGGGGGTGTGCGTGATCGGCATCCGCATCGACGATCTCAAGCGCGTCGCGGTGGCCTTCGGCCCCGACGACGCCGAACGCCTGGCTCTCGAGGTGCGCGCCGCAGTGCGGCGGCATGCGCCGACGATGGCGTTGGTGGGGGAGACGGATGCCGCCGGCCTCGCGGTCGCGTTCACGACGACGCCGACGACAGATGTCCGTCGCGCCGCTCGCGTCTTGCACGAACGGGTGGTCGCGGATCTCGCGCGACTGGGCGCGGCCGTCGTACCGGCGGTGGGCGTCGGAGTGGCATTGGCCGCAGATCACGGCTACCGTGCGCAAGCCCTCACGAGCCGCGCCGACGAGGCCGCCGCCCGTGCCGCGGCGACGGGGGAGCAGGCGTTCGGTCTCGCGTGAGAGCGGGACTCAGCCCCGTGCCGACTGGGCGAGCTCGGCGACTCGCTGACGGAGTTCGCGGGGACGGAACGGCTTGGTGAGGTAATCGTCGGCACCGGCCTCGCGCCCCGCCCGCTGTTCGTCCTCGTCCGCTCTCGCGCTCACCATGAGGATGCGGGTGTCGCTAAAGGTACGGATGCGGCGAGCGGTCTCGAAGCCGTCTATGCCCGGCATGCTCACGTCGAGCGTCGTCACGATCGGGTCGTGTCGGCGGACGAGTTCGATACCGTCGAGGCCCGTGGCTGCCGCGTGGACGACGTATCCGGCGCTCTCGAGCACCGCCGTCACGAGGAGGCGGATGTCGAGGTCGTCCTCTATCACCACCGTGGTGTGCAATGCGGTCATAGCGGAGCTTTCGTCGGGCCGATTCGGGCGAGCGGCCTGGGGGGATTTTAGACGACGGGGCGGCGGCCCGCCTCCCCGGTGGAAGGACGTGCGGATGTGGCATCCTCGTCGAGTGCCTCTTCTCGCGTTGACGGGTGGGATCGCCTCCGGCAAGTCCACCATCGCCGCCCTTCTCGCCGACCGTGGAGCCGTCGTCGTCGACGCGGACGCCATCGTGCGGGAAGTGCAGGCTCCCGGATCCGCCGTGCTCGAGGAGATCGCGGGGGAGTTCGGTGCGAGGGTGCTGCGCTCGGACGGCTCGCTCGATCGGCCCGCGCTCGGATCTCTCGTGTTCGGGCACCCAGATCGGCTCGCGCGTTTGAACGCTCTGGTGCACCCGGCGGTTCGGATCGAGTCGGAGCGCCGGTTCGCCGAAGCCCGCGCCGCCGACCCGGCCGCGGTGATCGTGTACGACGTGCCGCTGCTCGCCGAGGCCCGCGGCGCCGACTCCTGGGACCTCGTCGTGGTGGCGCACTGCCCCGCGGAGCTTCGCGTGCGACGTCTCGTCGAGAGTCGCGGCCTCACCGAGGCCGAGGCGCGTGCCCGCATCGGCTCGCAGGCGAGCGAGGAGGATCGGCTCGCGCTGGCGGACGTCGTCATCGACACGTCGATGGACCTGGATGCCACCCGTCGGCAGGTCGACGAGCTCTGGGAACGCTGGAGCCGAGGGGCCTGACCCGACGCACAGAGGTCGAGCGCTCGCGCACGGCGAACGCAACCCGCCCCCGATGTCGGAGGCCCCGCCTACGCTGGAAGCATGCAGGCCACGCGCTCCGTCCGCCCCTTCGAGGTCATCAGCGAGTACACCCCCTCCGGTGATCAGCCACAGGCGATCGCCGAGCTCGCGGGGCGCATCAACGCGGGTGAGACCGACGTCGTGCTGCTGGGTGCGACCGGTACCGGAAAGTCGGCGACGACAGCCTGGCTCGTCGAACAGGTACAGCGGCCGACGCTGGTGCTGGCGCACAACAAGACGCTCGCGGCGCAGCTGGCGAACGAGTTCCGTGAGCTCATGCCGAACAATGCCGTCGAGTACTTCGTCTCGTACTACGACTACTACCAGCCCGAGGCGTACGTCCCGCAGACGGACACCTTCATCGAGAAGGACAGCTCGATCAACGCGGAGGTCGAGCGCCTGCGCCACTCGACGACGAACTCGTTGCTCTCGCGCCGAGATGTCGTGGTGGTCTCGACGGTCTCGTGCATCTACGGCCTCGGTGCGCCCGAGGAGTACCTGCGCGCCATGGTCGCCCTGCAGGTGGGCGAGCGCTACGACCGTGACGCCCTCATCCGCAAGTTCATCTCGATGCAGTACAACCGCAACGACGTCGATTTCTCGCGCGGCAACTTCCGCGTGCGCGGTGACACGATCGAGATCATCCCGGTGTACGAGGAGTACGCGATCCGTATCGAGATGTTCGGCGACGAGATCGAGGCTTTGTACCTCCTGCACCCGCTGACCGGGGACGTGATCGAGAAGATGGACTCCGTGCCGATCTTCCCCGCGTCGCACTACGTCGCGGGAACCGAGACGGTGCAGCGCGCGATCGGCACGATCGAGCACGAACTCGAGGAGCGCCTCAAAGAGTTCGAGTCCCAGGGCAAGCTCCTCGAGGCGCAGCGTCTGAGGATGCGCACGACCTTCGACCTCGAGATGCTGCAGCAGCTCGGTTTCTGCTCGGGTATCGAGAACTACTCGCGGCACATGGACGGTCGCATGCCGGGGGATCCGCCGCACACGCTCCTCGACTTCTTCCCCGATGATTTCCTGCTCGTCATCGACGAGTCGCACGTGACCGTGCCGCAGATCGGTGCGATGTACGAGGGCGACGCATCCCGTAAGCGCACCCTGGTGGAGCATGGATTCCGCCTGCCGAGCGCGATGGACAACCGCCCGCTCCGCTGGGACGAGTTCAAGGAGCGCGTCGGTCAGACGGTGTACCTGTCGGCGACGCCCGGCCGCTACGAGATGGGCATCGCCGACGGGGTGGTGGAGCAGATCATCCGCCCGACCGGTCTCGTCGATCCCGAGATCATCGTGAAGCCCTCGAAGGGGCAGATCGACGACTTGCTCGAAGAGATCCGTCTGCGTGTGGAGCGCGATGAGCGCGTACTGGTGACGACGCTCACGAAGAAGATGGCCGAGGAGCTCACTGACTTCCTCGGAGAGCACGGGGTGCGCGTGCGCTACCTGCACTCCGACGTCGATACGCTCCGCCGCGTCGAGCTGTTGACCGAGTTGCGCGCCGGTGTCTACGACGTCCTCGTGGGCATCAATCTCCTTCGCGAGGGTCTCGACCTTCCCGAGGTGTCACTGGTAGCGATCCTCGACGCCGACAAAGAGGGCTTCCTCCGCAGCGGCACGTCGCTCATCCAGACGATCGGTCGCGCGGCCCGAAACGTCTCGGGTCAGGTGCACATGTACGCCGACAAGATGACCGACTCGATGAGCAAGGCGATCGAAGAGACCGAGCGCCGTCGCGAGAAGCAGATCGCCTACAACACCGAGCACGGGATCGACCCGCAGCCGCTGCGGAAGAAGATCGCCGACATCACCGAGGTGCTCAACCGAGAGGCGTCCGACACCAAGAACCTGCTGTCGCGCAACGACAAGTCCGGGAAGGGGAAATCGCCGACCCCGTCCCTACGGCGCACCGGCATCGCGGCGGAGGGCGCGGATCAGCTCGAGTCCACGATCGCGGATCTCACCCAGCAGATGCTCGCGGCCGCAGCCGAGCTGAAGTTCGAGCTCGCCGGACGACTACGTGACGAGGTTCAGGACATGAAGAAAGAGCTGCGCGCCATGGAGCGCGCCGGTCACGCCTGAGCCCGCGGGGTTCTGACACGCGGAACTCGTCGTGCGCCGGCGCGTCACGCTCGTCACTCTGGGCGTCGGCGGCGTCGAGCGCGCGATCGCCCTCCGTGCGCGTTCGGATGGAATGCTCATGCGGCTTCGGTCGCCGGGGAGGTGGCGTCCTCGTCGGCGGCGAATGGTGGGTGCGCCGTCAGTGCGTCACGGGCAGTGCAGCAACGGCTTCGGCCCCGAGCGGTCGACGGAATGCTCCGTCATCGCGTGCCCGCACAGCGGACAGGGGCGTCCCGTCCGGACGGGCTCCGGAGTGGTTTCGTAGGGGCCGACGGACGCGGGACCGGCGACGCGGATGAGACGCGTGTTGAGGTACTGGTACCAACCGCCGGCCTCGCGGACACGCTCGCGCAGGGGCGGTCGGTCGGCATCCTTTTGTGTCATGATCATTAGTGTACTAACTAATTGGAAGGAGGGCGCGTGAACGACCCGCTCAAGCTCGAGAACCAGGTCTGTTTCGCCCTGGTGACGGCGGCGCGCAACGTCGTGTCGATCTACCGACCCGTGCTGGAGCCGCTCGGTCTGACGCACCCGCAGTACCTGGTGATGCTGGCGCTGTGGGATCAGGCGCCTCGCTCGCTCGGCGCCCTGGCCGCGGAACTCGCGATGGAGCCTGCCACCCTGTCGCCGCTGGTCAAGCGCCTCGAGGCGCAGGGGAGGGTCGCTCGCGCGCGCCGCAGCGACGACGAGCGCGTGCTCGACATCGACCTCACCGACGAAGGTCGAGCGCTGCGGGCTGCAGCCCTCGAGGTGCCGGGCAAGATTATGGCGCGGGTCGGCGTCGACGCGGACGCTCTCGCAGCGCTTCGCGACGGGCTCGCTCCTTTCGCCGGGCCGTCGAAGGGCTGAGCCGCACGGCGGGCCTGCGGCGCGACGCGTGCCGCACTCTCGCACATCCGTGCGCCCGGGGCGAACCCGGGGCCGATGTCGGAGGTCCGACCTAGACTTAACAGGTGCCCATCGTTCCTGTCGCCTCTCCCTCGCCGTCCGCGAATTCCGGTACCAGTGGAAAGCTGAGTGTCCGGGGTGCACGCGTCCACAACCTGAAGAACGTCGACCTCGACATCCCGCGTGATTCCCTCGTCGTCTTCACCGGTCTGTCGGGCTCGGGAAAGTCGAGTCTCGCCTTCGACACCATCTTCGCGGAGGGCCAGCGCCGCTATGTCGAGTCGCTCAGCGCGTACGCGCGACAGTTCCTCGGGCAGGTCGACCGTCCCGACGTCGACTTCATCGAGGGGCTGAGTCCCGCGGTCTCCATCGACCAGAAGTCGACCAACCGCAACCCCCGCTCGACGGTCGGCACGATCACCGAGATCCACGACTACATGCGTCTGCTCTGGGCGCGCGTCGGCGTGCCCCACTGCCCCGACTGCGGAGCGCGCATCCAGCGGCAGACGGTCCAGCAGATCGCCGACCAGCTCATGGAGCTTCCCGAGCGCACGCGCTACCAGATCGTCGCCCCCGTGGTCACTCAGAAGAAGGGGGAGTTCGTCGACCTCTTCAAGGAGCTCAGCGCGAAGGGCTACGCCCGTGCGGTGGTCGATGGCGAGCTCGTGCAGCTGGCCGAGCCCCCGACGCTGAAGAAGAGCTACAAGCACGACATCGCGGTCGTCGTCGACCGACTCGTGGCATCCGGAGACAACCTCAGCCGCGTGACCGACTCCGTCGAGACGGCGATGGGGCTCGCCGGCGGCATCATGCAGGTCAACTACGTCGACGAAGAGGGCGATGACGCCTGGCAGTCGTTTTCCGAGAAGCTGGCGTGCCCCAACGGGCACCCGCTGCAGCTCACCGAGATCGAACCGCGCACGTTCTCGTTCAACGCGCCCTTCGGTGCGTGCCCCGTCTGCTCCGGCCTCGGAACGCGCATGTCGGTCGACGTCGACCTCATGCTGGGCGACGAGGAGCTCTCCATCCGCGACGGCGCGATCCTGCCGTGGACGACCCAGGGCAAGGGGCTCTTCCAGTACTACGAGCGGCTTCTCGAGGGGCTCGCGCGCGATCTGGAGTTCTCGCTCGACACGCCGTGGAAGGACCTCTCGCACGACGTGCAGCAGGCGGTGCTCCGCGGTGAGAACTACAAGGTCACGGTCAAGTGGAAGAACCGCTACGGCCGCGAGATGCGGTACTCGTCGGGCTTCGAGGGCGTCGTGCCCTACATCGAGCGTCAGTACCTGCAGGCCGAGTCCGACACCCAGCGCCAGCGCTGGTCGGAGTACCTCCGCGAGGTGCCCTGCGCGGTGTGCGACGGCGATCGGCTCAAGCCCGAGGTTCTCGCGGTGCTCGTCGACGGCACCTCGATCGCGGCGGCCTCGCGCATGAGCCTCGCCGATGCGCGGGAGTTCTTCTCGCAGCTGACGCTGACCGACCGCGAGGCGACGATCGCCGCGGCGGTATTGCGTGAGATCCGCGCGCGACTCGACTTCCTGCTGCAGGTGGGCCTGAACTACCTGAGCCTCGGCCGCGCGGCCGGCACGCTCTCGGGCGGAGAAGCGCAGCGCATTCGCCTCGCCACACAGATCGGGTCGGGGCTGACCGGCGTGCTCTATGTGCTCGATGAGCCCTCGATCGGTCTGCATCAGCGCGACAACCGCCGCCTCATCCAGACGCTCGAGACTCTGCGCGACCTCGGCAACACGCTCATCGTGGTCGAGCACGACGAAGAGACCATCCACGCGGCCGACTGGGTCGTCGACATCGGGCCCCGCGCCGGCGTCGACGGCGGCAATGTCGTGCACTCCGGTCCGCTCTCCGGCCTGCTGACCGACGAGAACTCCCTGACGGGTGCCTACCTCTCCGGCCGCCGATCGATCGAGGCGCCGAAGAAGCGCCGCAAGATCGACAAGAAGCGTCAGGTCACGGTGGTCGGCGCGCGCGAGAACAACCTGCAGAACGTCACGGCCGACTTCCCCCTGGGGGTGCTGACGGCGGTGACCGGCGTGAGCGGTTCGGGCAAGTCGACGCTGGTGAACGGCATCCTGTACGAAGTCCTCGCCTCGAAGCTGAACGGTGCGCGTCGTGTTCCGGGCAAGCACACGCGCGTGACCGGTCTCGACAACCTCGACAAGGTCGTGCACGTCGATCAGGCGCCGATCGGGCGCACCCCGCGCTCGAACCCGGCGACCTACACCGGGGTCTTCGACCGCATCCGCAGCCTGTTCGCCGAGACGCCCGAGGCGAAGGTGCGCGGCTACCAGGCCGGGCGCTTCAGCTTCAACGTCAAGGGCGGGCGCTGCGAGGCGTGCTCGGGCGACGGCACGCTCAAGAGCGAGATGAACTTCCTCCCCGACGTCTACGTCGACTGCGAGGTCTGCCACGGCAAGCGGTACAACCGCGACACCCTCTCGGTGCACTACAAGGGGAAGAACATCGCCGAGGTCCTCGAGATGCCGATCTCCGAGGCGGCGGAGTTCTTCGAGCCCATCCAGGCGATCCACCGCTATCTCAAGACCCTCGTCGACGTGGGTCTCGGATACGTCCGCCTGGGGCAGTCGGCGACCACGCTGTCGGGCGGTGAGGCGCAGCGCGTCAAGCTCGCGACCGAGCTGCAGCGCCGAAGCAACGGCCGGTCGATCTACGTGCTCGACGAGCCCACCACGGGTCTGCACTTCGAGGACGTCTCGCTGCTGCTCAAGGTCTTGAACGGCCTCGTCGACAAGGGCAACACCGTCATCGTGATCGAACACAACCTCGACGTCATCAAGAGCTCGGACTGGGTCATCGACCTCGGCCCCGAGGGAGGCGCCGGCGGCGGCACGATCGTTGCCACGGGAACTCCCGAGCAGGTCGCGAAGGTCGAGGGCAGCCACACCGGCTCGTTCCTGGCAGAGCTCCTCGAGACCGGCCGCACCGGCACGCAGCGCAACACCGCCGCGGTCGACAGCGGCGACGCCGAGCGAGAGCTCGTGAGCGCGGCGGGCTGAGCGTGGCCCCGAGAGAACGGGTCTCGCACCTGTCGTACCGCCCGAAGGCCGGTGAGATCCCCACCAACCCGGGGGTCTACCGGTTCCGGGATGCCGAGGGGCGCGTGCTGTACGTCGGCAAGGCGAAAAACCTGCGCGCGCGACTGTCGAACTACTTCGCTCCCTTGCATTCGCTCCACGAGCGCACGCGTCGCATGGTGACCACGGCGGCGAGCGTCGAGTGGACGGTGGTCCCGAGCGATATCGACTCCCTGCAGCTGGAGTTCATGTGGATCAAGGAGTTCGATCCGCCCTTCAACGTCCGCTATCGCGACGACAAGTCCTACCCCTTCATGGCGATCACCCTCGCCGACGAGGCCCCGCGCGTCATCGTCACGCGCAACCACAAGATCCGCGGGGCGAAGTACTTCGGTCCGTATCCGAAGGTGTGGGCCGTGCACGACACGATCGACCTGATGATCAAGGTCTTCCCAATCCGCACGTGCAGCGACTCCTCGTACAAGAAAGCCATGGCATCCGGTCGCCCCTGTTTCCCGGGGCAGATCGGTCGTTGCGGCGGCCCGTGTTCGATGAAGGTGACGATCGAAGAGCATCGCGCCGTCGTCGACGACTTCATCGCGTTCATGTCCGGCGGCGATCAGCGTTTCACGCGCGAGCTCACCGCCCGCATGAAAGAGGCCTCGGCCGCGATGGACTACGAATCCGCCGCGCACTACCGCGATCGCCTTCAGGCCATCGACGCGGTGCTCGGCAAGAGCGCGCTCGTCCTCGCATCGGACACGGATGCCGATCTCTTCGGCATCGCGGAAGACGAACTCGCCGCGACCGTGCAGCACTTCGTCGTCCGCGGCGGACGCGTGCGCGGCGTGCGCGCGACGACCATCGAGAAGGAGATCGACATCTCCGGAGCCGATCTCGTCGACCAGGTGCTCCAGCGAACGTACGGAGACGCCGACGCCGGCGACATCCCGCGCCAGGTGCTCGTCCCCGAGCTCCCCGACGACGCCGAGCAGCTCGAGGACTGGCTGCGCGAGCGACGCGGCCGACCGGTGACCCTGCAGATCGCCCAACGCGGTCGCAAGGCCGATCTGCTCAAGACGGCGACCCTGAACGCGCAACAGGCGCTGATGCTCCACAAGACCCGCCGCACCAGCGATTACGTCGCCCGGTCGCAGGCTCTCACCGATCTCCAGGAAGCGCTCGGCCTGACCGAGGCTCCGCTGCGCATCGAATGCTTCGACATCTCCCACCTCTCGGGCACCAACGTCGTGGCATCCATGGTCGTCTTCGAAGACGGTCTCCCACGCAAGGACCAGTACCGCTCCTTCGGCGTCGCCGAGACGACGGACGACACCGACTCGATGTACCAGGTGCTCAGCCGGCGCCTCGCGTACCTCGACCGCCCCGACGAGATCGAACCCGAAACGATCGACGGCGCGATCGTGGCCGCCCCCGACTCCGAAGAGGCCACGGCCGACGGCGAGGTCGTGACCGCGCGAAAGCGTCCGCGTTTCGCCTACCGGCCCCAGCTGCTCGTGGTCGACGGCGGTCAGCCGCAGGTCGCCGCCGCAGCGCGTGCCCTCGCCGATGCGGGGCACGAGGAGATCGCGTTGTGCGGCATCGCCAAGCGTCTGGAAGAGGTCTGGCTGCCGGGGGAGGAGTACCCGGTCATCCTGCCGCGCACCTCGGAGGCGTTGTACCTGCTGCAGCGCCTGCGCGACGAGGCCCACCGGTTCGCGATCGTGCATCAGCGCAAGCGCCGGAAACGAGACATCACGAGCGTGCTCGCGGAGGTGCCGGGTCTCGGCGACACCCGCATCAAGGCGCTTCTGCGGCACTTCGGTTCGGTCTCGGCGCTCAAGAACGCCACCGCGGAGGAGATCACGGCGCTGCCGGGCATCGGCCCGACCCTGGCCGCGGCCATCCACGCGCATCTTGCTGGGTAGGCTGGGACCACACGACGGGAGGCGATCGCCCATGGAACCGGCACGCGACGACGAGCCAGGAGAGGTGCTGATCGTCACCGGCATGTCGGGTGCCGGGCGATCCACGGTCGCCAACGCCCTCGAAGACCTCGACTGGTACGTGGTCGACAACCTCCCGCCGCGCATGCTGCGCCCCTTGCTCGAGCTCACCGAGCTCGCCGGCGGAGCCGTTCCGCGGGTGGCAGTGGTGGTGGATGTGCGCGGCCGGTCGCTCTTCGGCGACCTGCCCGAGGCGATGCGGACCCTGCAGGCGAACCGTCAGGTGCGGGTGGTGTTCCTGGATGCCAGTGACGCGGCGCTCGTGAGGCGGTTCGAAGCCGTGCGCCGACCGCACCCTCTGCAGCATGACGGCACGATCCTCGATGGGATCCATCGCGAGCGCGAGCGACTGGCCCCCGTGCGCGAGGCGGCCGACGTCGTGATCGACACCTCGGCGTTGAACGTGCACCAACTGTCCCTGCGGACGGTGTCGCTCTTCGGCGACGAGGGAGCAGCGCGGCACACCGTCACGCTCATGAGCTTCGGCTTCAAGTACGGTCTGCCGCCCGACGTCGATCTCGTGGCCGACATGCGGTTCCTGCCGAATCCGTTCTGGAACGACGACCTGAGAGCCCTCACCGGCGAAGACCCCCGCGTGCGGGAATACGTGCTGGCTCAAGAGGGCGCATCGGAGTTCCTCGACGCGTACGCGGCGGCGCTGCGCCCCGTGATGGAGGGGTATCAGCGCGAGAACAAGCGGCATTCCGTCGTGGCGGTGGGCTGCACGGGCGGTAAACACCGTTCGGTGGTGATGGCCCGTGAGTTGGCTGCACGTCTGTCCGATGTGCCCGGGGTGGCCGTCCGCGTGGCTCACCGCGACCTCGGTCGCGAGTAGGCTGTACCGTCGTCCCCGCCGCCCCACCCGAGGAGAACCGTGCCGCTGACCGCCGACGTGAAGGCCGAACTCATCACCGTTCGCGACCCGCGCCCGACCGCGCGCGTCGCCGAGCTGACGGCCCTCCTGCGCTTCTCCGGTGGCTTGCACTCCATCGCCAACCGCGTCGCGGTGGAGGCCGAGCTCGATTCCGACATCCTCGCGCGTCGCGTGGCCCGCGACCTCATGGAGCTCTACGGCGTGCGCCCCGAGCTGCACCACGTGCAGGGCTCGGGAGGACGCGCGGGCGGCCTCTACGCCGTGCGTGTGATCGAGGCCGGTGAGACCCTGGCCCGTCAGACCGGTCTCCTCGACCAGCGTCGTCGCCCGGTGCGCGGGCTGCCGAACAAGCTCACCACCGGCTCGCGACCCGATCTCAGCGCCATCTGGCGCGGGGCCTTCCTCGCGGCGGGTTCCCTCAGCGACCCGGGCCGATCAGCGGCCCTCGAGATCTCGTGCCCCTCGTCCGAGGCGGCCATGGCGCTCGTGGGCGCAGGCCACCGCATCGGCATCCCCGCCAAGGCCCGCGAGGTTCGAGGTGTCCCGCGCGTCGTCGTGCGCGACGGCGAAGCGATCCGCGGAGCCCTCTACGAGATGGGCGCTCGTCGCACCGCAGGGGAGTGGGATCAGATGCGTCAGCGCCGCGAGGTGCGCGCGGGTGTCAACCGCCTCGTGAACTTCGACGACGCCAACCTCCGCCGCTCGGCGCAGGCTGCCGTCGCCGCGTGCGCCCGCGTGGAGCGCGCGCTCGAGATCCTCGGCGACGAGGTGCCGGCGCACCTGCAGCAGGCGGGTGAGCTGCGTCTCGCCCACCGGGACGCGAGCCTCGACGAGCTCGGCCACCACGCCGATCCGCCCCTCACCAAGGACGCCGTCGCCGGCCGCATCCGCCGCCTTCTCGCGATGGCTGACAAGAAGGCCGAGGTCGAGGGCATTCCCGGCACCGAAGCCGCTGTGCCGGTCGGCGCCGAGGGCTGAGCCCGCAGAGCGCTGCCGCAGGCGACCGGTTCCTTCGCGTCGGCCGCGATGCGCGGGTCACCGGCATCCCGAACAGCGTCGTACGACGCGCCCGGGCGCCTATCTTCCGTCATTCGGGGAAGCAACCCCGGTGCGCCGTGGTTACCCCTCAGTAGGATGAAATCGTCACCCTCGCTGCTCGGTTCCTCGGCACGTCGTTTCGGCGAAGAGGTCTCGGCGGCGCCCGATTCGGAAGTTGAGATCATGGCGAAGTACACGCTGCCCGAACTGCCCTACGACTACTCGGCGCTGGAGCCGCACATCAGTGCGACCATCATGGAGCTGCACCACAGCAAGCACCACCAGACCTACGTCAACGGCGCCAACACCACTCTCGACCTCCTCGCCGAAGCGCGCGAGAAGGGCGATTTCGCCAACATCAACCGCCTGCAGAAGGACCTCGCCTTCAACCTCGGCGGTCACACGAACCACTCGATCTTCTGGACCAACCTCTCGCCCAACGGGGGCGACAAGCCCACCGGCGACCTCGAGTCCGCGATCGACGACCAGTTCGGTTCGTTCGACGCGTTCCGCGCGCAGTTCACCGCTGCGGCCCTCGGTGTGCAGGGCTCGGGCTGGGCGGGTCTGTTCTGGGACTCGATCGGTGAGAACCTCGTCATCCAGCAGTTCTTCGACCAGCAGGGCCAGATCGTGGCGGGGACCGTTCCGATCCTCCTGCTCGACGTCTGGGAGCACGCCTACTACCTCGACTACAAGAACGTCCGCGCGGACTACGTGAAGGCCTTCTGGAACATCGCCAACTGGGACGACGCTCAGAAGCGCTTCGCGGCCGCCCGGGAGAAGACCTCGGGTCTGCTGGTACTGTCGTAAACGGTGCGGCGTCCCGGTGGGACACCCCACCGGGACGCCGTTGTCCGCCAGCGAACATCGCAATCACGCGCTTCTCGCGCACAACTGATTCAGGAGATATTCCGTGACCGTCAAGATCGGAATCAACGGCTTCGGCCGTATCGGACGCAACTACCTTCGCGCGGCTCTCGCGCAGGGTGCCGACCTCGAAATCGTGGCGGTGAACGACCTCACCGACAACAAGTCGCTGGCGCACCTCCTCAAGTACGACTCCGTCGGCGGCGTGCTGACTGAGGACGTCTCGTACACCGCAGACTCCATCACCGTCGGAGACAAGACCATCAAGGTCTTCGAAGAGCGCGACCCCGCCAACCTCCCCTGGGGCGAGCTCGGCGTCGACATCGTCATCGAGTCCACCGGTCGCTTCACCAAGGCCGAAGACGCCAAGAAGCACATCACCGGCGGTGCCAAGAAGGTTCTCATCTCGGCTCCCGCAACGGGCGACGACGCGACCATCGTCATGGGCGTCAACGAAGAGACCTACAACCCCGAGACCGACGTCATCATCTCGAACGCGTCGTGCACCACGAACTGCCTGGCGCCCCTCGCCCAGGTGTTCAACGAGGCCTTCGGTATCGAGCGCGGTTTCATGATGACCGCTCACGCCTACACGGCCGACCAGAACCTGCAGGACGGCCCGCACAGCGACCTTCGTCGTGCGCGCGGCGCGGCCATCAACATCGTCCCCGCCTCGACCGGTGCCGCCAAGGCCATCGGCCTGGTCCTGCCCGAGCTGAACGGCAAGCTCAGCGGCTCGTCGTACCGCGTTCCGGTTCCCACCGGTTCGATCGTCGACCTCACGATCGTCACGCCCACCGAGGGTCTGACGGTCGACCAGGTCAACGAGGTCTACAAGAAGGCTGCTGCCGAGGGTCGCCTGAACGGCATCCTCCAGTACACCGAGGACCCGATCGTCTCGAGCGACATCCAGGGCAACCCGCACTCCTCGATCTTCGACGCGGAGCTGACCAACGTCAGCGGCAACCTCGTCAAGGTCTCGTCGTGGTACGACAACGAGTGGGGCTACTCCAACCGTCTCGTCGACCTGACCGAGTACGTCGCCGAGCGCCTGTAACCCTTCATGGCTCTGCGCACCCTCGATTCGCTGGGGTCGCTGGCCGGCACGCGCGTCATCGTCCGTTGTGATCTCAACGTTCCTCTCAAGGACGGGATCATCACGGACGATGGCCGCGTGCGCGCGTCGCTGCCGACCCTCAACGCACTGATCAACGCCGGCGCGCGTGTGGTCGTGTGCTCGCACCTCGGCCGCCCCGACGGGGCACCCGATCCGAAGTTCTCTCTCGAGCCCGTCGCGCAGCGTCTGTCCGAGCTGCTCGGTCAGCCGGTCGCGTTCGCGCGCGACACGGTGGGTGAATCCGCTCAGGATGCCGTCTCCTCGCTGGAGAACGGCGAGGTCGCCGTCATCGAGAACCTCCGCTTCAACCCCGGCGAGACCTCCAAGGACGAGGCCGAGCGCCAGGCCTTCGCGCGGGAGCTCGCCCGTCTCGGCGACGCTCTCGTGTCGGACGGTTTCGGTGTCGTGCATCGCAAGCAGGCGAGCGTCTACGACCTCGCCCAGCTGGTGCCCTCCGCCGCGGGCCTTCTGATCCAGAAGGAGCTCGAGGTCCTCGACCGTCTCACCGAGAACCCGGAGCGTCCCTACACGGTCGTGCTCGGCGGCTCGAAGGTCAGCGACAAGCTCGGCGTGATCGAGCACCTGCTCCCTCGCGTGGACAAGCTCCTCGTCGGCGGCGGCATGATGTTCACTTTCCTCGTCGCCGAGGGCCACAAGGTCGGCTCGAGCCTGCTCGAGAAGGACCAGATCGACACCGTCAAGGGCTACCTCGCCACGGCGAAGGAGCGCGGCGTCGAGATCGTGCTCCCCGTCGACGCGGTCGTCGCCGCGTCCTTCTCGGCGGATGCCGAACACGTGGTCGCCGACGCCGACTCCCTCGAGAACACCGCTTTCGGCGCCTCGGGGCTCGGTCTCGACATCGGACCCCGCACGGCGGAGATCTTCGCCGACGCCATCCGCGGCTCGCGCACCGTCTTCTGGAACGGCCCGATGGGCGTGTTCGAGATGAAGGCGTTCGAAGCCGGAACGAAGACCGTCGCCCAGGCGCTCACCGAGGTCGACGGCCTCAGCGTCGTCGGCGGCGGCGACTCCGCCGCGGCCGTGCGTCAGCTCGGTTTCACGGACGACGCCTTCGGCCACATCTCCACCGGTGGCGGCGCGAGCCTGGAATTCCTCGAAGGCAAGAAGCTCCCCGGACTGGAGGTCCTCGGATGGCAGTGACCAGAACCCCTCTCATCGCCGGCAACTGGAAGATGAACCTCGACCACCTGCAGGCGGTCGCGTTCGTCCAGAAGCTGCATTGGACGCTGAAGGAGGCCAAGCACGAGACCGGAAGCGTCGAGGTCGCGGTCTTCCCGCCGTTCACCGACCTGCGCACCGTGCAGACGTTGCTCGACGCCGACAAGATCGACTTCGCCCTCGGCGGTCAGGACCTGTCCGCGCACGACTCCGGTGCGTACACGGGCGAGATCTCGGGCCAGTTCCTGGCCAAGCTCGACGCGAAGTACGTGATCATCGGGCACTCCGAGCGTCGTCAGTTCCACAACGAGACCGACGAGGTCGTCGCAGCGAAGACCCAGGCGGCCCTCCGTCACGGCCTCGCTCCGGTGATCTGCGTCGGTGAGACCTCGGAGGACCTCGAGAAGTTCGGCGCGAGCGCCGTTCCCGTCGGTCAGCTCGAGGTCGCCCTCGAAGGTGTCGCGGCGGATGCCGACATCGTCGTGGCGTACGAGCCGGTGTGGGCCATCGGCTCCGGTCAGGCGGCGACGCCCGACCAGGCCCAGGAGGTCTGCGCCAAGCTTCGCGCGGTCGTGGCCGACAAGCTCGGCGCCGATGCGGCCGCTCGCACCCGCGTGCTGTACGGCGGCTCGGTGAAGTCCGGCAACATCGCGGGCTTCATGCGCGAGCCCGACGTGGACGGCGCCCTGGTGGGCGGTGCGAGCCTCGTCGTCGATGAGTTCGCCGCCATCGTCCGGTTCCAGAAGCACGTCGGCGTCTGACGCTGACCGGATGCCCGCGGCGTGACGCCGCGGGCATCCGTGCGTCTGGGACGCGTCCCCGTATACTTGACGCTTGTGCGGTCGAACCGATCGCTACGAAAGGCTTTCGACTGTGCAGATTCTCGAGTTCGTCCTGCAGGTGCTCCTGGGTATCACCAGCCTCCTGTTGACCCTGCTCATCCTGCTCCACAAGGGTCGCGGCGGCGGTCTGTCCGACATGTTCGGCGGCGGGATGAGTTCCGCCCTCGGTTCGTCGGGCCTGGCCGAGCGCAACCTCAACCGTTTCACGATCGTGCTCGCGCTGGTGTGGTTCGTCACCATCGTCGGTCTCGGTCTGCTGACCAAGTTCGCGGAGATCTGATCATGGCCACTGGAGGCAATGCCATCCGCGGCTCGCGTGTCGGCGCGGGCCCCATGGGCGAACAGGATCACGGCTTCCACGCCGACCGCGTCGCCGTGTCGTATTGGGATGCGCTCGGCAACGAGACGGTGCGCTACTTCGCCGCGGGTATTCCCGACGACGAGATCCCCGAGACCATCGACTCCCCGCACTCCGGTCTTCCCGCCGGTCGCGACAAGGCCAACCCGCCGGCCCTGGCCAAGGCGGAGCCCTACAAGACGCACCTCGCGTACGTGAAGGAGCGCCGTAGCGACGAAGAAGCCGCCTCGCTGCTCGACGACGCGCTGCAGCAGCTGCGCGAGCGTCGGGGACAGTAAGTCCCCGAGCGCGCACGACACGAGGGCCGGATGCCATGGCATCCGGCCCTTCTGCATGTGCGCGGTCCGCTCAGCGGACGGGGGAGTCCGTCACGATCGTCGTCCAGGGGCCGGAGGGGACGTTCTCCTCGTCGACGAAGGACCAGTCGACGCGGTCGTCTTGGCCGTTCAGGTCGCTGAAGCCCAGACAGCCGTTGAGTGCCGGCGACACGTCGAGCCCGGCGCCGTTGTAGCGCGCGTTGGCGGGGCGCTGGTCGTCGGAGCCGAAGACGTACGCGGCGTCGTGGTACTCGCCGGGGCCGGCGTCTTCGATCTGGCCGTAGCAGATGCGTCCGTCTTTGCGGAGGACGACCCAGCGGTTCTTCATGAGGCTCGCGGAGCGCTCGTCGACGACGGCCGCGTAGGCGGGCTCGCTCGCCCAGGGGATGACCTCTCCCCGCGTGGCGAAGGCCGTGTCGTCATTGACGTCGTCGAAGGGAAGATCGAGGTAGAACGGGTTCTCGCGGGGTGTCATCGTGGTGGGGAAGTAGCCCGACCCGGGGGTGCGGGGCTCGGTCCGGCAGTCGTCGCCGACGACGATCCCATCGCAGCCGCCGTACGAGCCCAGCCAGTCGGAGTCGTAGGTCGAGATGCGCTGATTGCCGTCGGAGGTGTTCGGATCGAACACCTCGCCGACCCAGAACGTGGTGGCTACGACGTCGGTGTGCCACGGGTACCCCGTGTCGGGTCGAGGAGCCGCGAGCGGGGTGCACGCCGACAGGCCGACGGCGGCAACCACCACGAGGGTGATCGCCGCCGTCGGCCGCAACGCTCGCGTCACTCGCTGATGTCGCTTTCGGTGGGGTGGACCTTCTCCACCGGTCCCTGAGGGGGTGTCGCGGTCATCGGGGCGAACGAGGGAGCGGTCACGGTGGCGGGAGCCAGGGGCGGGGCACCGGCGCTGTCGTAGAGCTGCAGGTCGTCGGCTCGGAGGGTGCCGTTGCCGAAGATCGTCAGCGCGAAGCTGATGCCGTTGTACCCGGCCGGGATGGCCGCGGTCGTCCAATCGGCCTGCATCCAATCCGACGCCGAGCCGAACCAGGGGCTGGAGGTCCAGTACGACCACGAGCCGCTCGTCGAACGGAGATAGACGGCGAACTGCGTCACTCCGCTCGACTGGTACCACTCGCGAAGCGTGTACGACGTGCCGGGCGTCACGGTGGGGGAGCACTGCCCGAGGTCGAACTGCGGCAGCAACTTGGCGTCCCCGTCGACGTAGTTCGACATCACGATAGCGCTCGAGATGTTGCCCGTATGGGCGGGAGACCCCGTGCTGAAGGCCGGTGAGTTGTCGCCGTATCCGCCCCTCATCCAGCAGTCGGGGGCACCGGTCTCCATGCTCGGGTTGACGATGCCGTTGGCAGACCCTGTCGCCGCGGGCACCGAGGGGCCGTCGACCACCGGCTTGGTGGCGCCGCCGATGACCTCGCCGACGGTCTTGACCACCGTGCCGGCCGACTGGCGGGTCTTCAGCCACGCGGTGAACTGTCCGAAGAGCGACGTGGTCACCGCGAGGTCGCTGCAGGCGTCGTCGCAGATGTCGTGGAAGGTGTACGGCACCCAACCGCCGCCGTTCTTCTCGGCGTTGGTGACCCCGGCCTTGAGGTCGTCGAGCGTCCAGGTGGCGTCGACTTGATCGAGGGCTTTCAGCGCGTACTTGTCGGCGGGTCGGGTGGACTCCACGTAGGCGCATTCGGGGCACCCGAAGCGGCTGCGGATGTCGCCGAGAAGTCGTGCGCTGTTGTACCCGCAGTTCGCCACCGCCTTCTCGACCGCGGCGTCGGCGGACGCGAACGGGTAAGCGAAGCTGCGGACCGCGAACCCCCACGACGTGAGGTTCTTCCGGTCGGTGCAGATCTGCCGGGTGGCCTCGTCGATGCTCACCTGCGCGAGGTCGGGGTGGTTGACGGTGTGGCCGCCGAGCTCATGGCCCGCATTCTTCAGGTTCGTCAGATCGGTTCGGGTCATGTGCCCCGCGGCTCCGATGAAGCCGGAGTTGACGTAGAACGTCCCCTTCATGCCGTTGGCCTGCAGGGAGGGGAGAGCATTGAGCTGGTCGGAGTTGGCGTCGTCGAAAGTGAGGCTGACGATCGTGCGGGTCGCGGCCTGCGCCGGCGCCGATGCCGAGGGCGAGGTGGCGATGAGCCCGCCCGTTCCCACGGCGACGGCGGCGAGCACCGCCAGGGCCCGAATCCGTCGCCGCCCGGGGGCGGCGTGTCGTTGGATCATGGGGGAGTCCTTTCGGGTGAGAGGGGTCGTCCGTCGACGCACCGGGGCGTCGTCGGACGTGCGTTCGTCGGGGGCGCGACCGGTCATGAGACCGTCACCGATTTGGCGAGATTGCGAGGCTTGTCGACATCGCGACGCAGCCGCTGCGCGAGCTCTCGCGCGAACATCTGCAGGGGTACCACCGTTTCGAGCGGCCCCCACGAGGGACCGGTCCGCGGCAGGTGCATGGGCAGACCGCCGACGTTCAGCACCCTCTCACCGACGCGCAGCAC
>JAKOMY010000167.1 GCA_022702225.1 Microbacteriaceae bacterium
CGATCGGCATCCTGGGCGGCATCCACCCGGTCGTCGCCGCATGTGCCGCCGCGATCGGCAACTTCCTCTGCGTGGCCGTCGTGGTGCTCGCGTCGTCGCGCGTGCGCACCGCCGTGACCGGCCGCCGCGGGACGGTCGTGAAGCCCCCGACGGCCCGGCGCGAGAAGTTCGAGAAGGCGTACCACCGCTACGGGACCCCCGGGGTGAGCCTGCTCGGTCCCCTGCTGCTGCCGACGCAGTTCACCGCCGCGGCCCTCACCTCCACGGGCGTGCCCCCGATGCGCGTGCTCGCCTGGCAGGCCGCCGCGATCGTGCTGTGGACGACGGTGGTGACGCTGATCATCACGGGGGTGATCCGAGCGGTGGCGTGACCGGCGTCTTGCCGCCGACGTGCTGGCCGTGGCCGCGTGTAGCTCTGCTACACAAAAGAGTCCATCCTTGGGGTACATTTCGCTTTTCTCTCTATCAAAGGGCTGATATCTGTAGTACAACTACCTGTATCGACCCCTCAACGGAGATGGAGCCTTGATGAGACCCTCCCCCCGGCTGCGCCGCTGGACAGCCCTCACGACCGTCGGCGGGGTGATCGCCGCTCTGGCGGTCGCCGGGTCGACCACCGCCGCCTCCGCGGCGGACACCGCGACCGTCTCGGTCGACACCGGCACCGTGGTGCAGGACGACTTCCTCGGCATCGGGGTGAACGTCATCCCCTCGGCGCTCATGGAACGTTCGCGCGGCTTCGGGTACACCGACGCCGACTGGGCGGTCGACGCGGAGCGGATCGCGACCATCCGACCGAAGGTCGCCCGCGTGTGGTTCCAGATCGACTGGATGGAGCCCGACAAGGGCGTGTACACGTGGGACAGCGACCGGATGAAGGCGTTCTATCGCTATCTGGACGCCTTCAAAGCCGCCGGCACCGACATCGAGCTCAACTTCGGCTGGAAGGTCGGCTCGACCGTCCACGACTGGTTCCCCATCGCCGGCGTCGACCCGTGGACCAGCGCTCCAGCCGACAACGCCGCGTACGCGGCATCCGCCTCCGCCCTCATCGACCAGCTGAAGAACGTGCGCGGGTACGACAACGTCAAGTACCTCACCTACTACAACGAGCCCAACGGCAGTTGGGACTTCGAGGCGCCCGGAGACCAGCAGGCCGCGTACCTGCAGATGGCTCAGGCCGTGCACCAGCGACTGGTCGCCGACGGGCTGCGCGACGAGGTCGAGATCTGGGGCCCCGAAGAGACCGGCGCCCCCGCCTGGACCACCTACATGGCGCAGAACGGCGGCGATGCCTTCGACCAGTACAGCTTCCACACCTATGGCGATTCGTACGGCTCGGTGCCGGGGAGCATCAACGCCCGCAAGAACGTCGCGGGCGGCAAGCCCGTCAACATGTCGGAGTTCGGCTGGTCGGACGACAACGCGAGCGGCTGGGACTCGGGTTACGCGAACTACGTGATCGCCGGGGCCAACCTGGGCCTGCACTCGATGCTCGTCTGGCAGCTCAACGGCACCTGGACCGTCGACCCCGACGGCGACACCAACGGCACCTACAACATGTGGGACGCCCTCCCCCTCGGGCTCGAACCGCGCAAGACGTTCCTGTCGGCCGGCCTGCTGAACCGCTACATCCCCGCGCACAGCCAGGTGCTGGCCTCGACGTCGTCGTCGTCCGACGTGCGCTCCGCCGCCTTCCGCGACGCGGCCGGCGACTACACCGTGCTGGTGGAGTCGAAGGGGGCGGCCCCGACCGATCTGACCGTCGACTTCGGCGGGACGGCGGTCAACGCCGACTTCCACCGGGTCGTGTACTCCGATGACCTCGTGCCGGATGCCAACGCGCTCCTGCCCGCCGTCTCGGCCACCCTCCCCGCGGGCTCGAGCTTCTCGGACGACCTCGACACGGGCTACTCGTTCGCGGTGTACACCACCGCCGATCCCGCGGTCCAGGTGCGGATGGGGGACGTCGAGCCGACCGTGGCGTCGGGCTCGACCGTGCAGCTGACGGCCGACGTGATCGACGGACCGGCCGGTGTGACGTGGTCGGTGGAGGGCTCGGGCAACGGTTCCGTGTCGAGCTCGGGCGTCTACACGCCGCCCGCGGTCGACTCCGAGCGCGAGATCGCCGTGCGCGCCACCAGTACCGCCGATCCCACCTCGTCGGGCATCTCGCTCGTGACCGTCACACCCCAGCTGACGTCGGCGCGCGTGGACCCGGTGCAGTTCGACCTCGACAGCGGGGTGTACGCCGGATCCGAGGTGCTCACCCTGTCGACCGCGACCTCGGGTGCGCAGATCCGCTACACCACCGACGGCTCCGCCCCCACCGCGAGCTCCACGCTCTACGAGCGACCGGTGATCCTCGCCGAAAGCTCCACGAAGCTGTATCGCGCCGCGGCTTTCGCCACGAACAAGCAGCCCTCCGGCATCACCAGCCGCTTGTTCAAGGTCGGCGGCGTCTCGCAGGGGCCTGACGGCTACACCCTGTGCGCGAACGAGGGCGGCCAGTGCTTCTTCTCGGGGCAGCAGAGTGTCGCCTTCGGCGGCGACGGGCTGTTCAGCTACCAGGCGAAGACGGGACCCGTGTCGTGCGATGCCGCCACCCTCGGCGACCCGAACCCCTCGGGCACGCAGCGGTGCTACGTCAGCCCCGAACTGCCGTCGTCGTACCCGCTGGTCACCCTGAACAACGCCGGATTCGAGAAGCCCGGCGGCACGAAGTCGAAGACCGGCCCCTTCACCAACGGCTGGACGTTCGACAGCCGCTCGGGCATCCAGAACGGCCAGGGGCCGCTCGGACCGCCCACACCGCCGGAGGGTCAGCAGGTGGCGTACCTCAAGACGGACGGCGGAGTGCAGGGCACCATCTCGCAGCAGGTGGCCTTCCCCGCCGGCGACTACCAGGTCGTCTTCGCCCTCTCGGGTCGCTCGGGCTACCCCGCGCAGAGCTTCGACGTGCTGTACGACGACACGGTCATCGGATCGTTCGCCGTGGGTTCGACGAGCTCGTACACGACGCAGCGCTCGAACGCGTTCACCTCGGCCGGCGGACGCCACACGATCACCTTCCGGGCCACCGCGCCCTCGGGCGACCGCACGGCGTTCCTCGACGCGGTGCGCATCGAGGCGCCCGTCGCTCCGGAACCCGCGAAGCTGTCGAACACGGGCTTCGAGGCGCCGTCCACGACGGGCGTCAAGTCGGCGCCGTTCACCGAGGGGTGGTCGTTCGTGGGCCGTTCCGGCATCCAGCGCAACGGCAGCGCCTTCGGTGCGCCGACCGCGCCCGAGGGCACGCAGACCGCCCTGCTGCAGTCGCGCAACGGTGAGCACGGGTCGTTCACGCAGACCCTGAAAATGGATGCCGGCACCTACACGCTGAGCTACCAGGCGTCGCGTCGCCCCGGGTACAGCTCGGTGCAGACGATCCAGGTGGTGGTCGACGGAACCGTCGTCGACAGCTTCGCCCCGCCGACGAACACCTTCAGCGCGCACACGTCGCCGACGTTCACGGTGGCGGCGGGCGACCGGCAGATCACCTTCCGAGGCTCGGCGGCGACGGGAGATGCGACGGCGTTCATCGACGCGGTCGTGCTGACCCCCGTTCCCTGAGGAACGACGAAGGCCCGGGTCTTTCGGCCCGGGACTTCGTCGTGCGCGCAGTGCGCCGGACTCAGAGAAGGCGCGTGGGCAGAGGCTCGTCGGGGACGTGCGCGTCGACCCGGTGCACGCGCCCGCCCGCGCGCTCGGTGACGAAGTCGACCGCCCGGTCGCCCTCGTAGAGCACCGCCGTGCCCTCGTCGAGGCCGAAGCCACCGGGCAGGGTCCCCGCGTCGACCGCGCGCCGCAGGGCGGGCCGCCGCTCGGCCTGGGAGTCGTAGTGCACCCCGAGCGAGCCGGGGATGAACCCGAGGCCGTCGTGGACGGTGCGGACCTCGCCGAACCCGGAGGTGGGGCCGCCCTCGTGCCAGCACAGCGCGCCCGCCGAGGTTCCCGCGAGCAGGACGCCGCTGCGCCACGCGTCGCGCAGCGCGGTATCGAGCCCGTGCGCCCGCCAGAGCGCGAGGAGGTTGACGACGCTCCCGCCGCCCGTCCAGACGAGGTCGGCCGACTGCAGGATCTCGCGGAAGTCGATGACCGTGCGCCCGTAGAGCCGCAGGTGCACGGCATCCACCCCCGCCGCCATCGCCGCGGCGAGTT
>JAKOMY010000173.1 GCA_022702225.1 Microbacteriaceae bacterium
AGTTCGTTTACCTGCGTAGGTCCCCTGCTTTTCAGCAGACGCTTCGATCGGAATGCGAGCACTCCGATAACCGACGGTCTTTGGCTTGGTCACTACTGTACCCGATGCCCCGCTCCCCCGCCAAACCGGCGCACGATGCCCCGCCGCCCGCCCGACCCTGCCGCGCCGCCCCGCACAGTTGCCGAGGACGCAAGCGTTCGCCGAGACCGCATCCGAATCACCCCGAACGGCTGCGTCCTCCGCGAACGCATGCGTCGCGGCAGGCATCAGCGTGGCGGTCGCACCCCGAACGCCGCGAGGCGGGCCGCGAGCGCCTCCGGCGAAACGATGTCGGCGAAGCCTCCGCGACACACCCGCCACTGCGTGACCCCGCGGATCCAGTCCTCACGCCGCTTTTCGTCCAACAGCACGTCTTCGACGGAGCGACCCCGGCGCATCGAGGCGTCTCGGTACTTCACCTCTCCGTCGAACTCCCAGAACGTTTGCGCGTCCGGCAAGGCGATGTCGACGAAGTAGTCGAACCCACGCGGCCCCTTCACCGCCACCTGCAGGTCGACATGACGGAAACCGAGCCGGTGCAGTTGCAGCCTGCTCACGCTCTCGCCCGGGAGCTCCGCCCGACCGTCGGCGAATCCGACGATCCATTCAGCGGCGCGCACGCCGCGTCGCCCTCTCGCACGCTCGACCCGCTCTCCCATGTCGTCGCGCCAGTGCGCCTGCGCGCCGCGGTCGAACCGCCGATCCGTGACCGAGACTCGGCGCAGGGCTGCGTCGGCGCAGCTCAGAGCCACCTCGCGTGACTGCGTGCACGCGAGATCGAACACTGTTCGCTCGAGGGAGGTGCAGCGAACTCCGTCGACGACGACGACATCCGCCGCGTCGAGGGCGCCGGTGTGTCGTCGGATCCTGCGTCCACTGGGAGGATGCGAAGCGCGAGGAACCGTCGTGTGAACGGGCCCGTCGCGGAATCCGTACAGCGGGAGGCCGTGCAGCACAGCCGCCGAGAGGTGGGAGAACACGCCGAGGGCGTCGCGCGACCGGTCGACGGCGGCCACGATGGCGAAGAGGTGACGGTCACTCGGCCGCGCTGCTTCCCACTCCTTACGAGCGATGTAGACGCCGGCCTGAATACGGTGCCACTCCCCTGCCGCCCCGGCCTTGCGCAGCTCAGCGTCCGACACACCGCGCTCGCTGAGCTCCTCTCGGGAGAACAGCGACCGTCGAGCACGCGCGACCGCTGATTCCCTCTGCATACGCCTACCCTGCCGAATCCGACGGCGTGGCGCCGTTCGTTATCCACAGCCGCGCACCGGGCGGAAGGTACGGAGAGGCAGCGAAGACGCATCTGATTGACGAAGACGCAGCGCATCGCGGACGAACGAGTGCGTCCTCGTGACACAGGTGCGTCCTCAGCGAATCGGAACACCGTCAGCGCACCGCCCCACCCGCCGCGCCTCAGGAGACGCGCGCCGCCGGCAGCATGGCCCGGGTCATGCGCACGATGCGCGAGGGCGTGCGCGCGCCGAGCCACACCGTGCACACGGGCGCCTCTCCGCAGGCCCACTCGGCGCACCACGCGTGGATCGCCGTCGCGAGCCTCTCGCCGCGCGGGCGCAACTCGCCGTCGATCGTGCGGTCGAGCCAGCTCACCCGCGCCGCCGGGGCGTCGAACGCCTCGATCTCGCCCGCGCCGCAGATCTCGACCAGCACGGTCGCGTGCGCTCCGGGCGAGAGAGCCGCGGCGATCCGACGCATCTCGGGGGTGTTGCGCGCGTCGCCGCCGAGCAGCACCGCGCCTTCCAGGTCGCACCAGCGACCGCCGTCGGGGCGACGCAGCGAGGGGTCAACCGAACTCATGCACACAACTTAGGTCACCCTTACTTCGCCCACAAGACCCCGGATGCCGACGCGCCGCTGCTCGCATGCGCTCCACGGGCGGGCGGGGTTAGGGTCGAAACCATGTCGCCCGAGCTCGTCGCCTCTCGCAGCGCCGACCTCGACGCCCGGATCGTGGCCGACTCGCGCGATCGCGTCTCGTGGATTCGCGCGCGCTCCCGGGGCATCACCGCCACCGACGTGGCCGCACTCACGAGCGCCAATGCCATCTCCCGGGCGGCGGATGCCAAGCTCATGGGCTCGAACTTCTCGGGCAACGCCTTCACTGCCCACGGTCGTCGTCGCGAGCCCGAGATCGCCGCATGGGTGGCGGCCACCCATGGCATCCGACCGTCGTCCGCGCTCTACCACGCGGTCGTCGAGAAGCGCCACCTCGCGACCCCCGACGGAGTGGTCGTCGACGGCGAGGGCCGCATCGTCCTCGCCGAGATCAAGACCACCAACAAGGCGTGGCGCTCGATCCCCAAGACCTACATGCGCCAGATCTGGTGGCAGCAGCACGTGCTCGGCGCCGAGCGCACCCTCGTAGCCTGGGAGCAGCACGACGGCTTCGTCCCCCTGCACGACGAGCCGCGATGCCAGTGGATCGACCGCGACGAGCGCGAGATCGCCAAGCTCGTGGGGCTCGCGACTTCGCTGATCGACGAGCTCTACCGCCGCACCATGGAAGCACGCCGGCCGGTGCCGGTGCAGAAGGAACCCACGGACAGGTATCGGGCTCTCGCCCTCCTCGATTAATAGTTGACGGAAGTCAAGCAATAGGCGTATCGTTGACATCAGTCAACCAATCGCGCCAGTGTCGTCGCGGCATCCGTCCCCCTTTCGTGGAGTTCCCGCATGACAGCAACTTCTACCGACGCGCCCGCACAGCGGCGCGTCCTGCCGGCTCTGATCGGCCTCCTGCTCGGCACCTTCGTGTCGATGCTCGCCTCGACCGTCGTGTCGACCTCTCTGCCCGTCATCGTGCACGATCTGTCCGGCGACCAGAACGCCTACACCTGGGTCATCACCGCAACCCTGCTCACCACCGCGATCTCGACCCCCATCTGGGGCAAGCTGGCCGACCTGTTCAACCGAAAGGTGCTCATCCAGATCGCCATCGCCATCTTCGTGCTCGCGACGGCGGCCGCCGGCTTCTCGCAGGACACGAACATGCTGATCGCCTTCCGCGCGGTCCAGGGTCTCGGCGCCGGCGGCCTCGCCGCCCTCAGCCAGGTGATCATGGCCGACATCATCAGCCCCCGCGAGCGTGGTCGCTACATGGGCCTGTTCGGCGCGGTCATGGCCGTCGCCACCGTCGGCGGCCCTCTGCTCGGCGGTGTCATCACCGACGCGTTCGGCTGGCGCTGGAACTTCTTCGTCGCCCTCCCCTTCGCCGTCGCAGCCCTGCTGATCCAGCAGCGCACGCTGCACCTTCCGGCACGGGCGAAGCGCGCGGTGAAGATCGACTACGTCGGCATCGTCCTGCTCTCGGCCGCCGTGTCGTTGCTGCTCATCTGGGTGACCAACGCCGGCAGCACCTTCGAGTGGGCCAGCACCGAGACGCTGCTCATGGTCGGCGGCGCGGCCCTCGCCGCGATCCTGTTCGTCGTGGTCGAGCTGCGCTCCTCCGAGCCCCTCGTTCCGCTCACCCTGTTCCGCGACGCGACGTTCACCCTCGCCACGATCGCCTCGATCGCCACAGGACTCGCGATGTTCGGCACCTCGGTGTTCCTCAGCCAGTACATGCAGATGGCCCGCGGCGCCACGCCGACCGAGGCGGGCGTCATGACGATCCCGATGATCGGCGGCCTGCTCGTCTCGTCGATCGTCGTCGGCGCCCTGATCTCGCGCTTCGGTCGCTGGAAGCCGTTCCTCATCGCCGGTGGCGTGCTGTTGATCGCGGGTTCCTTCCTGCTGTCGACCATCCACTACGACACGAACTTCACCCTCGTCTCGATCTACATGGCGTTGCTCGGCGCCGGTGTCGGCATGACGATGCAGAACCTCGTCCTCGTGGTGCAGAACACCGCCAACCCCACGCAGATGGGCGCGGCGAGTTCGGGTGTGACGTTCTTCCGCAGCCTGGGCGGCACGATCGGCGTCTCGGTGATGGGTGCCGCTCTCGCGAGCATGGCGACGAGCCTGTTCACCGACCGCGCGGCCGACCTCAAGGCCGCCATCATCGGCCTCGGCGCCGATGGGGCCTCGGTCGCGCAGAGCCTGCAGTCGGGAGCCATCCCGCAGGTGTCGACCCTCCCCGAGAGCGTCCGCGTGATCGTCGAGGACATCTATGCGCAGTCGATCGCCCACTCGTTCCTCATCGCCGTGCCCGTCGCGGTGGTGAGCCTCATCGCGATCCTGTTCCTGCCCAACCGCCCGCTGACCCGCATGACGACCTCCGAGCGCGTCGCGGCGAGCGAGGCCGACTTCGCCACCGTGTCCGTGCCCGAGGCCATGGCCACGCTCTCGGCCACCGGTACCATCCCGACACAGGATGCCGGCTCCCCGCGCCGCGCACGCCGAGCGGCCGAGATGGGAGAGGATGGCTGACGTGACGAGCGAACAGGACGACGAACGCCGCGTGGCCGTGCAGGCCCTGGAGTCGTCGTTCTCGGAACTCATGACCGTGTTCCGCCGCTTCGTCTCCGAGGCGGCGGAACGCGTGAGTCCGGGAATGCTGCCGGCGACGTTCAAGGCCCTCTCGGTGGTGAGCCGCTTCGGCCCGCTGACCCTGTCGGCCCTGGCCGAGCGGCTGGCCGCCGACAAGGGCTTTCTCAGCCGCTCGATCACCGAGCTCGAAGATCTCGGCCTGGTCACGCGGACGCCCGACCCGAACGACCGCCGCTCACGGCTGATCGCCGTCACCGAGGTGGGCCACGCGCGCCTCGCGGAGGCACGTGCTCCGCACGAGAGCCGCCTGTTCGATGCGATCGCCGATTGGACCCTCGACGACATCCGCCATCTGTCGACGCTGCTGCACGCTCTGGCCGTCGGCGAAGTCCCCGCCCGCGACTGATCGCTCCCCGGGGCCGGGCAGGAGCGGGCTTCGCGACACGGTGACCGAGGCGTAACACCGCCGAGACAATGGCGGGGTTGACTGAGGGGATCGCGGCGAGGTCGCCGCGGACCGACCGCAGTGAGAGTGAGCGCCCGATGAGATTCCGATCGACGCGTCCCGAGACCGCCCTTCAGCCCGCTCCCCCGGTGCCGGACACGATGCGGGCGGTGGTGTTCGACGGCCCCGGAGACGCCGACGTCCTGCACCTCGCCGACGTCGAGGTTCCCACTCCCGTGCTGAGCGAGGTGCTCGTGCGGGTGGTCGCCGCGGGCGTCAACCCGATCGACGCGAAGACGCGTGCGGGGCGCGGCCTCTCCGGCGCCATCTCGGCGTGGCCGGCCGTGCTCGGTCTCGACGTGAGCGGCGTCGTCGTACGGGCGCCCTTCGACGCGCACCCGTTCCCCGTCGGCACCGAGGTCTACGGCATGGCCACCGTGCCGCGCACGAGCGGCTCGTACGCCGAATACGTCGTCGTGCCGACCCTCTCCCTCGCCCGCAAGCCTTCGTCTCTGTCGCATGTCGAGGCGGCCGGCGTACCCGTGGCGGCCCTCACGGCCTGGGGAATCGTGGTCGAGACGGCCCTCGCGCATCAGGGCCAGCGCATCCTCGTGCACGCGGGCAGCGGGGGTGTCGGACACTTCGCGGTGCAGTTCGCCGCGTACTTCGGCGCTCACGTGATCGCGACCGGATCTCCCCGCAACCTGGAGTGGCTTCGCGAGCTCGGCGCCGCCGAGGTGGTCGACTACACCTCGACCCGGTTCGAAGAGGTGGTGTCCGACGTCGATGTGGTCATCGACCTCATCGGCAACGTCTCCGACGACACCGGCACGCGCTCGCTCGAGGTGCTGCGCCCGGGGGGATTGCTCATCGAGGTGCCCACCGGGGCGTGGCCCGGCTTCCGCGAGGCCGCCGCGGAGCGCGGCATCCGCTCCACCGATTACAAGACGATCCCCGACGGCGGAGCTCTCGCCACGATCACCCGGCTGCTCGAGTCGGGAGCCGTGCGCGTGTACGTCGAGCACGTCTTCGAACTCGACGACGCCGCCGCCGCGCACACCGCGCTCGAGCGCGGGCACACGCGAGGAAAGATCGTGCTGAGCGTCAGCGACGACTGACCTCAACCGACCGCCAGCATCCGGCGCCCCTCGTCGACGATCTCGTCGGCGACCTCATCGAGCAGCGGAGAGGTGAGGTTCCACTGCTGCCAGTAGAGCGGAACATCGATCGGATCGTCGCCGAGGCGCACGAGCTCCCCCGCGCGCAGGGCTTCGGCCGATTGGAACCCCGGGAGCAATCCCCACCCCAGACCCAGTGCGACGGCCGTGGCGAAGTCCTGGGAGGCCGGAACCCGATGCCGCGGCGGAGCCGCTGCGGCCACCCCGCGGCGCGTCAACCACTGGGTCTGCAGGTCGTCGCGCCGGTCGAAGTCGACCACCGGCGCTGAGCCGAGCGCCTCGGCATCGACCCCGTCGGCGAACCATCGATCGGCGTACGAGGCGGTCGCCACCGCCTCGTACCGGAGGACGCCGAGACGGCGCACGCGGCACCCGGCCACCGGGGCCTCGCGCGAGGTGACGGCGGCCATCACCGTCCCGGATTCGAGCAGCCCCGCCGTGAA
>JAKOMY010000216.1 GCA_022702225.1 Microbacteriaceae bacterium
AAAGTAGGTGAGGTTTGCCTATTCACCAGGTATTTAGCCGAGCCTCATCTTGCTTGCGGAATGCTCTCACGTGAGTAGCGTTGCATCCATCGAGACTTCGAACGTCGCCTAAGGAGCAAAAAAATGAGCACCGTTCAGACCCCCGCCGCCACCACCGTCGACCCCACGATGGCCGCAGGCACCGCCCAGTTCCTCTCCCCTGCCGTCATCGGCCTCGAGGCCCTCGTCGTCAACGGCAAGCAGGCCCACTGGCACGTCCGCGGCTCCAACTTCATCGGCGTGCACGAGCTGCTCGACTCGGTGGTCGCTCACGCGCAGGACTGGGCCGACCTGGCCGCCGAGCGCATCGTCGCCCTGGGTCTTCCCATCGACTCGCGCCTGTCGACGGTCGCCGCCAAGGCCAAGGCCACCGAGGTTCCCGCCGGCTTCGCGCAGTCCGACGTGGTCATCCGCGCGGTGATCGCCGACATCGACGCCGTGCTCGTCGACATCGAGACCGCCATCGAGGGTCTCGACGAGATCGACATGTCGAGCCAGGACGTCGCGATCGAGATCAAGCGCGGTCTCGACAAGGACCGCTGGTTCCTCTTCGCGCACCTCGCCGCGTAAGACGTCTCTGCGAAGGGGGCGGTGCTTCGGCATCGCCCCCTTCGTCGTTTCCGCACGCGGGAGCCGCCGAGAGCCGGCTCCTGTTGGCGAACGCGCGAAGGCGACGGGAAGCCCCCGCGCGGAAGAGTTCAGACGCCGTGCGTCACGCGTCCGGCCAGGAGCGTCGTGCGAACCGGCATCGACCGAAGGCCCCGCTCGTCGGCCGTGAGCGGATCCGCGCCGACGATGACCACGTCTGCGACCGCGCCGGGTGAAATCTCCGCCGCGGCCGTCGAACCCCCGGCGGTGGATGCCGCGATGGCGGTGTCGATGTCGACCCGCTGGTGCGGCTGCCACGCGTCCCGACCATCGCGCGTGCGAAAGACCGCCGATGCCATGGCTGCCCAGGGATCGAGGGGCGCGACCGGCGCGTCGGAGCCGAAGCGCAGGTTGACGCCGCTGTCGGCGAGGGCGCGGAGCGGGTAGGGCTGGGCGGATTGCTCGGCCCAGATGGCATCCGTCATGTCCCGATCGTCCAGCGCGTGTTCGGGCTGCACGCTCGCGGCGACTCCTAGACGGGCGAAGCGCGGAATGTCGGCGTGCGCGACGAGCTGGGCGTGCTCGATCGTGCCGACCGCGCCGGTGCGGGCGTAGGCGTCGAGGGCGTGGGCGTTGGCGAGATCACCGATCGCGTGGATCGCGCACTCCAGCCCCGCGGCCGTCGCGCGCGTCATCATCTCGACGAGCTCGTCCGGCGGCACCGTGAGCAGGCCGTGATTGCCGACCTCGCCCGGATAGTGGTGAGCGCAAGCGGCGGTTCGGGTCCCCAGCGAGCCGTCGGTGATGGCCTTGAGCGGTCCGACGCGAACGAGGCCGTTCGTCGACCCGCGGACGGGGTCGCCGGTGCGCAGTCCTTCGGCGATGGCGCGGTCGAGGTCCTGCGGATACGTTCCGTACGACACCCTCAGCGCGTCGAAACCGCGTGCGGAACGTCGCTGCCACGGCTCGTCGTTCCAGGTCATGTCGAGGTCGACGAGGCCGACGACGCCACGCGCCGCCGCCGCGTGCGCCATCCGCTCGACGGCCGCGTCCGCCACGTCGGGGGCAACGGCGTTGAGCCGCCGCGAGATCTCGAACGCGTCCTCTTCGACGACGACCCCGGATGCCACGGGCTCGAAGCCCTCGCGACGGAAGGCCGCCGTGTTCATCCACACGCTGTGCACGTCGGCGTTGATCAGATAGGTGGGGACGCCACCGGTCGTGGCATCCAGCACGTCGAGGCTCGGCGAATCGGGCCAGAGGCCGTCGCGGAAGCCCGTGCCGATGCGGCGCCCGTCGGTCTCGGGGGCGAGGGCCATGATCGCGGCGGCGTCGCGCGCGTTCGCCACCTCGCCGAGGGCGATGCGGTCGGCGGCGAGAGCCCATTGCAACACGTGCACGTGGTGGTCCCACAGCCCCGGGAGGAGCCACCCGCCCTCGCCGTCGACGACGAAGCCGGTGGGCCGCAGGTTTCCCGTGGGGGCGATGTCGGCGATGCGCCCATTCGCGACGACGATGTCGACCGGTTCGGTGGTGGGCAGGAACTCCCGCCCCGGGCCGACCACCCGCACCGCACGGACGAACCCCGCCTCCTCGCCGATCACGGACGGACCCGGGCGTCGGCGGCGCGCCGCATCTCGTCGGCGAGCTCGTGGCGCCCCTCGGCGGTCAGACCGTCGATGATCGTCTCGACGACCTCGACCGTGCGGTTCTGGCTGAGCTTGCGCTTGGCCGTCACGTGCGTCGGAGTGAGGCGGAATCCCACCGTGCCCCGCTCAAGGCGCTCGACGAACGTGACGTCGTTCGGCAGCGTGTAGAGGCCGCGGGCGTCGTCTCCGTGACCTTCGAATCGGTCGACCAGTCTGTCGAGGACGCGCAAGTTCTCTTCCGGAGAAAGAAGCTCCGGGATGCCACGGAGATGGGCCGACACGAAGTTCCACGTGGGCACGGCCGCCACCTCGCCGTACCAGCGCGGTGTGATGTAGCCGTGCGGGCCCTGAACCACGACGAGCAGTTCACGAGCGCCGAGGCCGAGGATCGCGTCGTCGGGCTTGCCGACGTGCCCCACGATCGTGAGGTCGTCGCGGTCTTCGTCGAGCATGACGGCGTAGTGCGAGGCGACGAGGCCCTCCTCGCCCTGGCTGACGAGAGTGACCCACGGGTTGAGATCGATGAGACGGCGGATCTCACCGACGTCGGTCATCGCGAAGCTCGGGTTCTGACGCACCGGATCAGCCTAGAACGCGGGGAGCCAGCCGTACGACAGGCTCCACGACTCGGACGCCCACGCGGCTACGCCTGGCAGTTCGGGCACCAGTAGAGCTTGCGCCCCGCGGCCTCCTCCATCAGCACCGTCGTCCCGCACAACCGGCAGGGCAGCCCCGCCCGGTGGTACACCCAGTGCCGGTCGTCGCGGTGAGCCATCGCGCGACGGTAGGCCTCGGGGTCGAGGTCGTCCATCGTCATCATCTGACCGGTCTCGACGCCGATCGGCAGAAGTCGGGCCCAATCGCGCCACAGCCCCCGCACGACCTCCTCCGGCACATCGCGACCGGGGGTGTGCGGGTTCTGCCGTGCGCGGAAGAGCAACTCGGCGCGGTAGACGTTGCCGATCCCGCTGACGACGGACTGGTCCATGAGCAGCAGGCCGATGGCCGTGGGCTTCTTGCGCACGGTCGCCGTGAACTGCTCCTCGCCCTCGGCGAGGTCGTCGACGAGCGGATCGGGCCCGAGCTTGGCGATCGTCGCCGCCACCTCGTCGGGCGTCTGCAGCGCGCAGGCGGTCGGTCCGCGCAGGTCGGCGCAGGTCGTCTCGGTCAGCAGGCGCAGCCGCACCGCGCCGACGACGGGCGGCGGCCACTCCGTCTGCTCTTCGAGCCCGGTCGTCTGCTCCGACATGCGCACGCGAGTACGCCGCGGGGCACCGATCGAGCTCAGCGAGTTCTCGCCCGCCGCATCCAAGATGGGCTCGTCGTCGAGCACGGTGCCGCGCTGATTCGTCTGGCCCATCCGGCCGTTGGCCGAGGCGATCGTGGCGTCGACGACCACCTCACCCGAGAAGTCCCACGCGCCGTACATGCCGAGATGGACGCGCAACCACACGTCGCCGTCGAACCGGAGGAACATCTGCTTCGCCACGGCGCGGACCTCGAGCGCCTCGCGACCGTCGATCACCGCAGCACCCTCGACGAAACGCCCCTGAGGACTGGATGCCGCGACGGTCCGGCCCACGATGTTGCGCTCGAACTGACGCGCGATGCGGTGGACGGAATGCCCTTCGGGCATCAGCCTGCCTCGGGGTCGAACGAGTCGCTGGCGTCGGTCATCGTGTTCGGCTTCTCGCCGGCGCGAGGGTCGGGCAACAGCACTCCGTCCTGCTCGTAGGCGGCGAGCTGGCCGATACGGCGCGCGTGGCGCTCTTCACCCGAGAAGGGGGTGGCGATGAAACGGTCGATGAACGACGCGGCCTCGTCGAAGGTGTGCTGACGCGCACCGATCGAGATGACGTTGGCGTCGTTGTGCTCGCGGGCGAGCTCTGCCGTGGAGATGTTCCACACGAGCGCGGCGCGCACTCCGAGCACCTTGTTCGCGGCGATCTGCTCGCCGTTGCCCGAACCGCCGAACACGACCCCGAGGGCGTCGACGCCCGCGGCCTGGTCGCGGACGACCGCCTGAGCTGCGCGGATGCAGAACGAGGGGTAGTCGTCGAGAGCGTCGTACTCGATCGGACCGTGGTCGATGACCTCGTGGCCCTGCTCGGCGAGGTGGTGCTGGATCTGGGTGGAGAACTCGAGACCGGCGTGATCGGTGCCGATGTGGATACGCATGCGGCAAGTCTATTGAGAGCGTCCGACATCGCGGGCGGACATGACGACGCCGCCCGCTCCTCGAAAGGAACGGGCGGCGTCGAGAATGGTCAGGGGCGCAGCCCCGCGGCGACGGGCTTGAAGCCGGCACGGATGTTCTCGCAGCATCCGGGGCGGCAGACGTCGTACCAGGGACCGAGGTCGGTGAGGTGCGGTCGCTCCGACTTCGGCGTGCCCTTCAGCCGCTCTTCCACGAGGTCGACCAAGCCCGAGACGTACGCCGGGTCGATGCCCGGAGTCGGCGTGCGCACCGCGCGGATACCGGCTTCTTCGGCCGCCTCCATGGCCTCGGTGTCGAGGTCCCAGAGCACCTCCATGTGGTCGCTGACGAAGCCGAGCGGCACGATCACCACGGCCTCGGCGCCGCGCCCGGGCAGCTCCGCGATGACGTCGTTGACGTCGGGCTCGAGCCAGGGCTGCGTGGGCGGGCCCGAGCGCGACTGGTAGACGAGCTCCCACTCGACGTCGGCGACGGCGGCGGCCACCTCGGCCATGACGAACGCG
>JAKOMY010000249.1 GCA_022702225.1 Microbacteriaceae bacterium
CGGATCGAGCCGTGCCACACGAACGGGGGCACGCCGTCGAGCGGACGCGGGGTCGAGGTGAAGCCCTGCAGCGGGGTGCGGAACTTGCCCTCCCAGTCGACGACGTCCTCACGCCACAGCTTGTGCAGCAGGTCGTAGTTCTCGATGGTGAGGGGCAGCCCCTGACGGATGTCCTTGCCGAACCACGGGTAGACCGGGCCGGTGTTCCCGCGACCGAGCATGAGGTCGGCGCGACCGCCCGACACGTGCTGCAGCATCGCGAAGTCTTCGGCGATCTTCACCGGGTCGTTGGTGGTGATGAGCGTCGTCGAGGTCGTGAGGATGAGGCGCTCGGTCTGAGCCGCGATGTAGGCGAGCGTCGTCGTGGGCGACGACGACCAGAACGGCGGATTGTGGTGCTCGCCGAGGGCGAAGACGTCGAGGCCGACCTCTTCGGTGTGCTTGGCGATCGTGAGGGTGTCCTTGATGCGCTGAGCTTCGCTCGGCGTCTTGCCGGTCGTCGGGTCCTGGGTGATGTCGCTCACCGTCATGACACCGAACTGCATTCCGGGCCAGCTGCTCGTCTCACTCATGATGCGCCTCCTATTTGTATGCATCTGAATATACATGGTGAAACGTCTCGCGCCGATCTTTATTCCGCGAGCGGAAACGTCGAACGGACCCTCGCAACCCGGCGGAGCACTCGGCGTCAGGAGCCGAGCAGCCCCGCCCCCACCGACGCCCCCGCGGCCGGAGCGGGAGGCACCGCCCACAGCCCCGAACCGACGTGGCGAACGTACTCGTTCATGGCATCCGTCGACAGAGCCTTCTGCACGGTGATGTAGCGCTGCGGGCTCTTCTGGAACGACAGGAAGAACAGCCCCGCATTCAGCCGCCCGAGGTCGGTCGTGCCGTCGACGAAGTTGTAGCCGCGGCGCAGGAGGCGGATGCCGCCGTTCATGTCCGGGTGCGCCAGCCGCACGTGACTGCGAGGGTCGATGGCCGGGGTTCCCGTCGAACCCATCGCCGCGAAGTCCGGCTCCGTGAACTCGTCTCCGCCCGACAGCGGCGCGCCCTTCGCCTTGTCGCGCCCGATCACGCGATCCTGCTCGGCCAGGCGCGTGCGGTCCCACGTCTCGATGAGCATCGAGATGCGACGCGCGACGAGGTACGACCCGCCCGCGAGCCACGCCGGGCCCTCGGATGCCGATACCCACACGTTCTCGTCGAGAGCGGCCGCGTCGTCGGCGAGGATGTTGGCCGTTCCGTCCTTGAAGCCGAAGAGGTTTCGGGGAGTCGACTGCTCCGACGTGGTCTTCGACGTGCGACCGAATCCGAGCTGCGACCAGCGGATCGTGGCGCGCCCGAAGGCGATGCGGCTGAGGTTGCGGATCGCGTGGACGGCCACCTGGGGGTCGTCGGCGCAGGCCTGGATGCAGAGGTCGCCGTCGGATCGCAGCGGGTCGAGGTCGTCGCCGAGGAACGCCGGGAGTCGCTCGAGCCCGTCGGGTCGCTGACCTTCCAGGCCGAAGCGCGCATCGAACAGCGAGGGGCCGAAGCCGAAGGTGATCGTGAGGTTGCTCGCGGGAAGCCCGAGAGCCTCCCCCGTGTCGTCCGGCGGCGCCTCGGGAGATCCACCGACGGCTCCCGTGGCGGTGACCTCGAGCCCCTGCATCATGCGAGTGGCGGCATAGGTCCAGTCCGACAGCAGCTCGGCGAGGTCGTCGCGGGTCGTGCGCGCCATCATGTCGTACGCCGCGAAGTGCAGGTGCTCCTGCACGGGCGTGGTGATCCCCGGCTGATGGATGCCGGTCGGCGCCGCCGCGGCATCCATCACCGCCCGCTGCTGCTCGCGGCCGTACGCCGCCCCACCCACGAGTCCTGCGCCCGCGCCCACCACGAGCCCCGTGGCGCCGGCACCGAGGGCGAGGCCCATCAATCCGCGGCGCGACAGGCCCGTGGCATCCGGCGCCTGCTGTTCTTCCTCGGTCACGCTCACTCCAGGATCGTCACCGTGAGCTGCGACAGCGGCTCGGCGAGGGCGTTGATGAGGTCGGTGAGCTGACGCTTGTCGGCCTCGGTGATCTGGCTGTAGGGGACGAAGCCGGCGTCGAGCGAGCCGTACTTGGCCAGCGCCGCCTCGAGGTCGGCGTAGCCGCCGTCGATGCGCGAGACCAGGGCGGTGCCCTTGTCGCCCTTCGAGTCGGCGAAATCGCGCACGAGCGAGAACGCCATCTTCGAACCCTCGACGTTCGCCGCGAAGTCGTTGAGATCGGTACCCGACCACCAGTCCTCTTCGCCGCTGATCTTGCCGGTGGCGACCTCGTCGAGCAGCGAGATCGCGCCGTTCGAGATGCCCGCCACCCCCTGCGTGGTCAGCGCCTGGGTGAACGCGTCGGAGTGGACGTAGTCGTACAGCTCCTGCGTGTCGGCGACGAGCTTGTCTGCGTGGGTCGCCCGCTCGGCCGGGGTCGAGGGAGCCCAGTTCTTCCACGCCGGGGTCTCGCCATCCGCGTTGAGCGCGTCCTTCGCGGGCACCCACAGGTCTTTCTCGATGCGGTGGAACCCGGTCCAGTCGAGCCCCTCGGCCACGGCGTCGACCTCGCGGTAGTCGATGCGCGGGTCGAGGTCGCCCAGCGCTTCGGCGATCGGCTCGATGCGCTCGTAGAACGCCCGCACGCGCGGGAACTGCTCGCGCGCGGAAGCGTCGTCGCCCGACTCGTACGCGGCCGTGAAAGCCTTGACCGCGGGGATCAGCTGGCCGACCTGGTCCTTCACGAACGCCGCGTAGAGGTCGACGGCCTGCTGCTTCTGCTCGGCATCCGGTCCGGTGACGGCCACCGCGTCGCCCGTGACGGAGAAGCTCGCCCGACCCACTCCGTCGCCGATCATCCCCGGCTTGCAGAGGGTGAAGTAGTCACCGGGCTGCGCGACGACCGTGAGGTTGCGCGAGGCGCCGGGGGCGATGTTCTCGACCTCGCCGACGATACGCAGACCATCGGATGCCAACAGGTAGAACTCCGTGACCTGATCGCTCTTGTTGCTGACGTCGAAAGCGACGGTGCCGCTGGGCGCGCTGGCCGACGACACGGCGCAACCATCGTCGGTCGAGGTGACCGACAGGGCACCGGAGGCCGAGGCGTCGGACTTGGCGACGCAGCCGGAAAGGACGAGGGCGGCCGCGCCGGCCACGGCCGTGGCCGCGAGGAGGCGAGTCGAGTTCATGATGCTCCGTTCGGAAGGAGGGGTGGATGCCGCGGCGTCGGGCACGCGAGCGGCGTCGGGGGCTACGGGGCGGCGGTCGCCGCGTCGGGGGTCGGGGCGGGGGCGGGCGCGGCCTTGGCGGCTCCACGCGATCGGCGGTTGGCGCGGACGCCCCGCACGAAGAGGGGCACGACGACCGCTACGTAGGCGATCCACGCGAGAACCTGCAGCCAGGTCATCTGCGGCATGAAGCCGACCGTGGCCTGCAGTAGCGCGGCCAGAGGACCGCCGGGGGCGATCGCCCCGGAGACGTCGAACGCCCAGCCGAAGGGGAAGCCCGCCCAGCCGGTCGCGACCGAACCCGTCGCCGCATCGACCGGGGCGCCGGCACCGAAGGGACCGGGGAGCGCCCCGGCCTCCTGCAGGTCGTGGAAGGCGTAGGCGAGCACGCCCGCGGCCACCACGACGAGGAATCCGCCGGTCCACGTGAAGAAACGCGAGAGGTCGAGGCGCAGCATGCCGCGGGCGATGAGCCAGCCGAGCACGACGGCCGCGGCGAGACCGAGGAGAGCCCCGACGAGCGCCGTCGGGGCGTCGCCGAACGACTGGACCATGGACCACAGCAACAGCGTCGTCTCGACGCCCTCGCGCGCAACGGAGACGAACCCGATCGCGACGAGCGCCCAGACGCCGCCTCGCAGAGCCCTGTCGACACCCCCCTCGAGGCCGGCCTTGAGCGTACGGCCGGCGCGCTGCATCCAGAAGATCATCCACGTCACCATGGCCACCGCCAGCAGCGAGAGGCCGCCGCCGAGAAGCTCCTGCGCCTCGAACGTGAGCATGTACGCACCGAAAGTGAACACCGCACCGATGGCGAGGGCGAGGGCGACGGCGAGACCGACACCCGCCCACAGGCGCGGCAGGGCGTCGCGCCGGTCGAGGCGCGTGAGGTAGGCGACGAGGATGCCGACGACGAGAGCGGCTTCGAGGCCTTCGCGAAGGCCGATGAGGAAGGTGGCGAGCACGGGCGGGTGTTCCGACTTTCGATTCTCGGGTGGGAGCCGCGGCGCTGCGGGTAGGTAAGGGAAGCCTCACCTGACCAGTACACATTACGCAATCCCCTGCCCCTCCGCACCCCGCCGGTCGGCGGGGATCGGCCCATTTCACCCGGCTCATCGGTGTCGTCGGTAACCGTCGGCAACATTTCGGCGCGCACCGCAGAGACGACCTAGCCTCGACGCATGTCCGACCTGAACCTCCCCGTGCTCGACCTGTCGCTCCTCGACCAGGGCCCGGATGCCGCCGCCCGCTTCCGCGAAGAGCTGCGCGCCGCGACCCACGACGTCGGCTTCTTCTACCTCACCGGCACCGGCGTGAGCCCCGAGCTGGAGGCGCGCCTGCTCCAGGCGGCCACGGACTTCTTCGCGCTTCCCGAGGCCGAGAAGCTCTCGATCGAGAACGTCACGAGCCCGCACTTCCGCGGCTACACCCGCGTCGGCGGCGAGCGCACCCAGGGTCGCGTCGACTGGCGCGAACAGATCGACATCGGCCCCGAGCGCGACGCGATCGATGACCCCGACGGTCCGGGATACAACCGGCTCATCGGCCCGAACCTGTGGCCGTCGGCGCAGCCCGAGCTGAAAGACGTCGTCACCGAGTGGCACGACCACCTCACCGGCGTCGCCCGCAAGCTGCTGCGCGCGTGGGCGCTCGCCCTCGGCGCAGAAGAGCAGTACTTCGACCGCCACTTCGGCGACCCGCAGACCCTCATCAAAATCGTCCGCTACCCCGGCAAGGACGACCCGACGCCCCAGCAGGGTGTCGGTGCCCACAAGGACTCCGGCGTCCTCACCCTGCTCTGGGTCGAGCCCGGCAAGGGCGGCCTGCAGGTCGAGCGCGAGGGAGAGTGGGTCGATGCTCCCCCGGTCTCGGGCGCTTTCGTCGTCAACATCGGAGAGCTGCTCGAGTACGCCACGCAGGGGTACCTGCGCGCGACGAACCACCGCGTGATCTCGCCGCGGTTCCCCGACGAGCGCATCTCGGTGCCGTTCTTCTTCAACCCCGCCCTGGATGCGCGTCTGCCGATCATCGAGTTGCCGGCCGAGCTCGCCGCCGAGGCCCGCGGCGTCGAGGACGACCCCACGAACCCCATCCACGCCACCTACGGCGAGAACGCCCTCAAGTCACGGCTGCGCGCCCACCCCGATGTGGCGGAGCGCTGGCACTCCGACCTGCTCGCCGCGCGCTCGGCATCCTGACCCGTCCACCGCGTGGCCGCGGGTCGCGACCGCTCGCGTGGCCGCGGGTCGCAGGGCCGCAGGGCCGCGCGACCGCCGGCCCGCAGGGCCGCAGGGCCGCGCATAAACACCATCGGCGCCCATAAACGCGTGCACACCGCGTTTATGGGCGCCGATCGCGTTTATGCGCGCGACCCGGTGCACGTGGCCGCGCGACGCCGACGGATCGAGACGCGACGACGAGCACGCGACGCGGCGGCACGGCATCCGGGAATGACGAAGGCCGCCCCACACCGTGGGGCGGCCTTCCAAGAATGTTTTGCGCGATAGAACGCTGGTGCGATTAGCGACGCAGACCGAGACGCTCGATGAGCGAGCGGTAAC
>JAKOMY010000259.1 GCA_022702225.1 Microbacteriaceae bacterium
TCCAGAATTGCTTCCGGGGAGCCCACTCCAGAGATTCCGCAAGCGTGCACCACCGTGATCGCCAGAAGTGAGAGGTAGCGTGACTCTTCCCTCGCAAATGAGGGATCTTTCATCCTGACGCTTCGGCCACTGACCTCAAATGGGTAGAGATCCCCGAGCTGCGCACCTCGCTCAGCAATCATGGCGAACACAGCATCCGCCCAAGAGTCTGGATCGTCTTCCACGTCCTCCGGAAGGAGATATCTCCGGATAGGACGCCGAACCCATTCGTTGTCGACGATGAGGTCCTGTAGTGCAGCGGTGGTGACTCTATGGCCCGCAAGAGCGGCCAACTCAAGGTAATCGGCCAACGCACTGACTCTGGCGTCTTGTCCGTAACGGTCGATGTCCGGTTCTATGAGAATCGGTGACCCGCCCGTCACTCGTCGTCCTCTGGAAGAGCTGCCTTGATCGCTCCAACTAGAGCGCGCGTGGAGGCGGACAGTTCCTCGGCAGCACGAACTTCTTCGTGGCGCACTGAATACCGCTTCACGTCGAGAGTCAGAAGCTCGATAGTTCGCGTCATCTGCTGCAGTCGCGGCCCAAGCTCTCCCTGACGAGCTATCTCCACTGCTAGCGACAGGGAGCCGAACTCGCGCATCGCCGATCTAGCAGGCTCATGAGCAAGCACATCAGAGTAATCGGTCACATCGCGCGAGTCAGCGAGTATCGGCCGACCAGCCTCTTTCGTGGGTGTGAGATCAGTCAGCACTTCAAGCAGCTTCGCCGCGTCAGCTGAGTTGACCTGCTCCCGAACTTCCTCATAACTCAGGGTCGGACGACCGCTCAAGCCGATGTAGCTTGCAACATTCGCCGTGCCGAGCAGTCGCAGCCACACGCCGAAGCGTTCCTGAGATACGTACTGAACGATGTTCCGGTCGAGTCCGAGTTCATCCCGCGCGAAACGAAGCAGGCCGTATGCGATGTAGGAGGAACGGACCCCCCGTGCATTACTGCCAACTTGTCGTCCGACATCGTAGAAGACGCCACGGGCCGACTGAACGGCCGAACGGTGCTCGACTTGCTGAAACAGCCAGCGAGCTTTGGCCTCAGCGTTCCACTTCTTCATCCCGCTGATGTGACGGAAACCAAGGAAAGACGCGACGTCCTCGGTGTCTTCTGCTTCCACCACGGGGAGTTCTGCCAGGCGCAAGTTCTTGAGTTCCTCGGCTGACACAGCAGTGTCTTCCGAGAGCTCGATGCCGGCGCTGATCGCGGGAGGCAGCTGGTGAAGAATGATGAGGGCGGCGAGGCGACGGTTGCCCTCAACGACAACTCTTCTGGACCCCTCTGGGGGGAGGGTGATGAGCGGCTCGCTTTCAAAGTAGCCGTTCGACAGATACGAGTCGATGAGTTCATCGAGTACGTCGTTGTCCCACAAGTACTGCAGGATTTCTGCTTGGGTCCCGCCCTGCACATCCTCAGGAAGACGGGGATTCTGGGGGTCCAGGTCGAGGACTTCGACGGGTACTAGATGATCAAGCCGATGCACTGGCAGTTACTCCTTCGGTTATTGCGTGACCGCGAGGGCCCGCTCCCGCTCCAGGGTGTGCATCTCTCGACTGGACCTTATCTTGCCAGTGCTTTGGCAGACGAGTGACGGGCGTTGCTGGTGGCGGCGTAGATCCCCGCTTTGTAGTTGCGAGACTCGGCGTCACATCAACCTCAGACAGTGACTTTCCTGGATGTTCAAGCAACGAGCGGACGAGCTTGCCCATCGCTTCCGCGAGAGGAGGCGGCGTTGCGTTTCCGGCAAGTCGGACATTAGCTCGAATGTTTGACGTGAGTTCCCAGTCCGCTGGGAACCCTTGAAGAAGCAGGCGCTCGGAAGGAGCGAGATGCCGGTTGTCCCAGTGGAACGGGCCGGTTGAGGGCCCCGGGCTTGCGGGGAGTGTCCACGCAGGGCGATCCTTCGCAAGTTTCAGCAAGAACGACCAGTACCGGGTTCGGTAACCGAAAAGCTCGACATCCCTGCCGCCGCCTCGAGCGGTCAGGTATTGGTAGTTGCTACCCTCCGGGATACTCGGCAAGAGTTCAGCGTACTTCCCGGTGAGTGGCGGAAGATCGCTCGGGTTACTGTCGCCCAGGGCGTCCCACGCAGTGCGGTGATCGGCGGAGTGGGATGTCGGTAGCGCCCCAGGCAAGGATGCTGGGTCTCGGAGCGCGAGGACAATCGCGCGTTGACGATGTTGGGGAACGCCGTAGTCGGCCGCGTCGACGATCCACGATCGGAGCGAGTATGCCGTGCCGTGTTTTGCGTTTATATCGTCGAACCGCTGCTGAATGATGGGGGCGGCGTTGTGGCGTCCCGCGAGGAAGCCGGACACGTTCTCCATGAGAACGGCGCGAGGGAGGAACCGTTCTACGAGGTCCATCATTCCGCCGACGGTCTGCCCGCGCACATCAGTCACGCCGCGCTTCGGCGCGGCCCACTGCGCAGCCTTGCTGAACGGCTGGCACGGAGGCCCTCCCGCGATGAGCGATAGCTCGCCAAGTTCGAGGCCAAGAGCCGACGGCCCGAGAACAGTGCCGGCGGCGACGACATCGCCAGGTTCGAGCTGCGCCCATGCGGGCCGATTCTTGCGCATCGAGGACAGGGCGTCAGCATCGATCTCGAGGGCTCCCGCGTGGTCGAAGCCAGCTGCTTCCAAACCCAGATCGAGCCCCCCGATACCACTGAAGCAGGACAAGGTGGTGAGCGGCACGAGGCCTCCGTTCGTTACTGTCGAGCTCAGCGGGTCGGACCCATTTTGTCAAGTTTGCGCGCGGTCGAGGATGAAACTGATCAAGTGCGTGATCTATGGCGATGGGGACGCCGTGGGGAGGAGCGCGCGGACCGCAGCGAAGCGAGGACCGCACGCACCGGACTCCACGGCGTCCCCATCGCCGGCCGCAGGCCGGCCTTGAACGAGTAAAGAAAGTTCTCACAGCTCGGAGCGGGCGGAGGGACTACCAACCGTTCGCTATCTTGCGCTGGGGCCGATTGGCGATTGCACCCGCGTGCTGGTCGGACGCTCTACTTCGCGAGAAGGTGCTGCTTCAGCATCCCCAATCCTTCTTGAACTGTGGTGGCCACACCGACCGACACGTCGTCGTAGTCAACGACGTCCCACGTCCCCCTGGGCGTTCCAAGCAACCACCCGGCGTGGATGCCGTTCGAGATCCACGTGACCTTCCGTCGCGTGTCTGGAATCTGCCTGTGAGCACGTAGCCCGTCGTAGTCGGTCCAAAAGGCCGAGCGGATCACGCGAGCTACCTCTGGACTCGGCACCGGCGATGTTTGCGCAACGGGTGCGGCGGCGCGATTCGAGTTTGCGTTTCGTTTGGAGCGAGGCGGTCGGCGCGCGAGGGCGGAGAGTGTGACGGTCGCAACAGAGAAGATCACGGTGAGTATCGCAACGCCGACGATGGGCCAGGTGGGGAGTAGGACCACAAAGATGTTCTGCCGTGCGGCGTCTTGCTCGTGGGAGTGATCGAAAGTCGTAATCAGGGAAATGTAGAGCGCCCCGGCGCCTGCAGTTGCAACCCCGAGTATCGAGGCGATCGTGGCTTGGGGCTGGCGGCTCATCGCGCTCCAGCGTAGTGGCACGCACTTCAACCGGCCCCAGACCGGCCCAGGCCGCCGCCGCGGCTGACGAATCAGCAACCTCCCCGGGGCGTTTCGACTCGCTTCGCTCGCTCAACGACCGGAAAGTCGGATCTCGCGCGGGAGCGGGAAAATCGGCTCTCGCCAGGGCAAAGCAAAACCCCCGCCATGTAGAAGCTAGGCGAGGGTTTCTGGGATGACTGTAATGATCATCCGTGTGGCTCCGACGGGCGTCGATCCC
>JAKOMY010000270.1 GCA_022702225.1 Microbacteriaceae bacterium
GCGAAGCGTCGGCACCCTACGGCGAGGAGGGGTCGTTCCGGTCGGTCGCCGACATCGTGAGCCCGGAGTCGCTCACCAAGGTGCGCGAGCACAAGCGGGCGGCGAAGGCGGCGGCGAAAGAGGCCTCCCGCTGAACCAGCCCTTCGATGAGGGTTCTCTCATACGGCTCGCCTTGGCCCCCGTCTCTGACTAGGTTGAAACGCTGTAAAGGTCCGGCCAGGGTCGGTCGGCCCGTGCGACCAGAGGTGGGGGGACCATGTCGACAGATGACGAGCAGCTCTTCGCGCTCCATGACGAGGTGACGCGCAAAGCGGACCAGATGAGGGTCGCACTGGGCGCCGACACCACAACCGTGACCGAGGACCCGCACCGTCAGATCGCCGTACGGTGGGCCGACGATATTCCCGAGATCGAGATCGGAACGTTCTGGCGCACGGCCATCGCCCCCGACGATCTCGCCACCGCGGTGCTCACGACGGTCGGCACCGCCGCCTCCGAACGGCTCGGCGCGTGGACGCAGGCCTTCGGCTCCGAGGCGCCGACGGTACCCACCCGCTCCACGCTGACCGCGACGCGCACCGGCGGAGAGATCGAACGCCTCATCGAAGACGCCGACGGCGACGCACTGCACCGCAATGTCAACCGGTTCCTCGAGGACTACTCCGAGCGTCTGCGACAGAGCCTCGACATCGTGCGGGAGCGCGCCTCGCGGGCGACGACCGCGAGCGATCGCGAGGGCCACGTGCACGTGGTGCTCGGGCCGGGCGACGACCTGCGCGAACTCGAGTTCAACCGCGATTGGCTCCGCTCCGCCGACGGCGAGGAGGTGACCTCCGCTTTGCGCGCCGCCCTGGCGAACGCGCGCGCAGCTGCCCAGGACTACACACCTCAGGGGCTGTTCGCGGGAACCCCGCTCGACGTCTACGCCACCGAGCTGGCCGACCCGGTCGAACTCGTCCGTATGCTCACCCGAGGGGAGTGAACATGGCCGATCCGAATCAGATCGCCGTCGCGGCCGACGCGTTGCAGGGCGACGCCACCGTCTGGGACGAGGTGGGCGAGAAGCTGTCCACTGCGGCGAACGCGGTCGCGAATCTCCGCTCCACCGACGCCGTGTTCTGCTGGAAGGGCGACGCGCTCTTCGCGAGCTACGGAGCGGTCGTCGACGCGGTGAGCGCGTATCTACGCGACGGCTCCGCCACAGCGACGGCCGGCGCCACCGAGCTGCGCAACGTCCGGGAGCTGTTCCTCAGAAACGAGGAGGACATCGTCAGCACGACCACCGGTCTCTGGGAAGCGCAGTACTGACAGACAGCTCCCGACACGGTCGGAGCGGCAGCAGGAGGAGCACATGACAACGGTCACCGGCGGCTCGACCGCCCCCGAGTGGGGCGGACTCGTTCGCGACATCGAGCGTCACCTCGAAGAGGCCCGTTCCACGGTCAACAGCATTCTGGCGAGCGTCCCCGCTGCCTTCCGCTGGGCCGCGGACGCGGTGCACGACGCCTGGAACTGGCTCATGGACCGGGCGGATGAGCTCTGGCAGGTCATCAGCGATCCCTACCGCCGCCCCGGCGATCGCGCCGAGCTGCGATCGATGATCGGCCGGTGGCGCACGGACGCCGCGTCGGAGTTGGCCAACCTGACCCGTCGGATCGATCCCAGCTCCCTCGCCACAGACGACGAGTGGGCGGGTAAGGGCGCCCAGAAGTATCAGCAGGCCGTCGCCGCGCAGCGCACCACGCTCACGGGGTTCGAGTCCGCCATCTCGACCCCGGTGACCGCCTCGCTCGAGAAGCTCGCTGGCGGCCTCGACGTGTTCACGACGCTCATGTACACGACTCTCGGCACGCTCATCGGCGGACTCATCGCCGGGATCGGATGCCTGGCGGGCATCGTCACCGCTCCCGCGGCGATCATCGCGATGGTCACCGCGATCGCCGCGGCCCTCGTGCAGATCATCAGCGCCAACGTCCAGCTCGACAACGCGATCAGCGCCGCACAGAGCCAGATCGACGGCGTCGCCGAGCGCGCGACCGCCTGGCCCGGGTTCGCGAGCCAGTGAGCGCCGACGTGAGGACTGCGATTGCCCGCTCCGCCCTCTGGCGGGGCATCGTCGCCGCCGTCCTCGTACCCGTCACGCTCGTGATGCTGCTCTTCGCCCTCGACGTGTGGGGCGCCTCGGTCGGCGCGGCCTTCCTCGCCCTGCCGGGCAATCTGCTCGTCGCGGTGCTCTTCGCCGTCGTGGCGGTCCGTTCGTTCGTCCTCGCCCGCCGGGGTGCGCAGACCGAACGCGGCGCGTCCATCGATCGAGCGCTGGTCCTGGTCTCCCTGATCATCGGCGGCTTCATGCTGGTGCTGCCGGCCTGCACGGTGTTAGCAGACCCCGGCGGGACCGCCGTCGCGATCTACGCGGTGGTGATCACCGCCATCCTCGTCGTCCTCTGCCGCTCCAACTGGCGGACGCCGTCGTCGAGCGCCCCCCTCGCCTCGCACGGTCCGCTCATCTGACACCTCGGCTCCATCGGAGGACGCGAGCAGGCTCCTAGCCTGAGCGCCAGAGGCGCGTAGCTCAGCGGAGCGCGCGGATCGCCAGCGCCACCGCCTTCACCTCGCGGATGCGGCGCTCGTACGTCGCCGCGATCACGATAAGGAGCACACCGGCGATGCCCAACCACAGCCACCAGAGGCCGGAAGCACTTTCGTAGAGCGAGGTGATCCACGGCCAGAGCTGGGCGACGGCGTGAAGGACCAGCACGACCCCGCCCAGCAATACGGGAGCCTGCCAGCGGAACCGCGCGCCGACCAGCAACACCGCCAGGGCGACGACGCCGAGGGCGAGGATGCGCCACAGCGCGTTGCCCCCGAAGAAGTCGAACAGCAGTGAGGGGACCAGCAGAAGCGCCAGGCCGACGCCCAGCGCGGGCCAGGTGCGCAGCTCGGGACGCAGACGCAGCGCCCGGATGCCATGGACGAGCAGCGCCGCGGCTAACGGCACCGTGGCTGCTTCGACGGGGTCGGCGCTGCCGAGCACGAGCGCCACGAGCGCGAGGACGGCCGACAGACC
>JAKOMY010000283.1 GCA_022702225.1 Microbacteriaceae bacterium
CGCGTCTACGGCCTGCGTCTTTCGGTGGACGGCGACGGCTCGTCGCGCGTGAGCTTCGCCGACACCGGATCCGCCGTCTTCGTCAACGGGATCTGGATCAACACGGGAACCGACCTCTACACGGGCCTGGATGCCACGGGCTCGCCGCGCGTGCGCGTGCACCTGAACGAGCGCGTCACGCAGAGCGACGGCAGCGTACTGATCACCGCGTTGCGCTACGAGGACCTCACGGGCGCCTACCCCGCGGTCAGCCTCGGCGTCGTGCGGTGGTCTCCCGCGGCGGCCGCGCCGACGCCCACCCCCGAGCCGTCGACGACCAGCGCGCCACCGCTCCCTCCGCGTTACGCCTTCGCCGTCGACGCCGTGGGCCCCTCGGCCATCGCACCTGCTTTCGTGTCCGCACCCGGGGAGACGAAGGCCGCGCACGCCGCATCGGCCGACGCCGATGCGCAGACGATCACCGACGGTTTCGCCGGCCAGATCAGCGTGCGGGGGATCGAGACAGCCAGCTCCGCCGGGGCGGCTTCGGTGGGGGTGGACGACCTCGTCCTGTACCCCGGGACGGCGATGGAGGTGTCGCTGCGGGACGTGCGCCTGCAGGTCACGTCGACCGGTACGACGCTGACCACCGGTGGCGGTACGGTCGCCGGGCAGACGATTCCTGCGGGGGCGGTGCCGGCGGGGACCCGCTTCGCCGTGGCGGGGCGGACGGCGGTCGTCACGCTGAACGCGCAGGCGGTCGACGGACAGGCGCAGACCGCTGTGGCGCTCCAAGTGGATGACCGTCGCGGCCTCGGCGCGCTCGTGCGCGTCGGCGTCGTCGCGGCCGACGCTCCGCAGAACTCGTCGGATCCGGGATCCGGGAGCCAGCCGGCACCGCAGCCTCGGCCCTCGGACGGCTCGTCCCCCGAGCAGTTGACGCCCGGCCCGATCGGTAAGGACGACGTGCGCGTCCCCGGCGGTGTCGCGGCATCGACGTCGGGAGCGTTGGCGAAGACCGGTGCGGATGTCTCGGCCGTTCCCGGGCTGATCGTCGCGGGGGCGTTCGCGGCCGTCGGTGGCGCGGTCCTGATCGTCTTCACCCGACGCCGTCGCCAGGGACGCCGCTGAGGGGAGGGGGCTCCGGCAGCGCACCGGAGCCCCCTTCTCGGTCAGCCGATCGGGCGAACGGTCGCCGGCACGATCGCGAGCGCGAGGCGTACCGCGTCCCGGTCCTCGAGTCGTCGTCCCGGAGCGTGCTCGACGACGACGCGGCTTCCATCGCTGGTGAGAACCGTCGAACGGCGGACGCTGCCGAGGAAGGTCGAGTCCTCGACCACTCCATCGACCCCGGGCGAATCCGCTCCGACCAGCAGGACGTTCTCGGGGCGCACGACGACCTCGCAGTGACCGTCGTGCGCGGACTCCGCGAGCGGGAGCTCCTGGCCCCACACCTCGACGGTCAGACCTTCGACGATCCCCGGGACCGCGCTCACCGGTCCGAGGACCTCGGCTACCGCGGCATCCGCGATGCGCGCATAGACCTCGTCGGGACCGCCCGCGGCCGCGATGCGGCCTCGGTCCATGACGACGAGGTGGTCGGCGACGGCCGCGGCCTCGGCGGTGTCTCGCGTCGCCCAGAGGGTCGTGACACCTCGGTCGCGGAGTTCGCGGACCAGCCGGTCCCGCATCTCGGCGCGCGCGGTCGTGTGCAGCGCCGCGAGCGCGTCGTCGAGGAGGAGGGCCCGGGGTCGCCCGGCCAGCGTGCGCGCCAGCGCCCAGCGTTGCCGATCACCGAGCGAGAGGCGGTGCACGCTCTTGTCGGCGGAGCCGAGGCCCAGGAGGTCGAGGAGCCGATCGGTCTCTCTCTCGGGGTCGTCATCGCCGGCGTGCCGAGCCGCTGCGACGACCGCCGCGCGGACGCGTCCGAACCGCGCGACGGGCGTGCGGTCGCGAACCTCCGGGATGCGCGGCGCTGCAGCCCCCGAGCGTCCCTCGACCGTCACCGTGCCGGCATCCGGTCGTTGCGTGCCGCTCACGACGCGCAGCAGGGTCGAGGCGCCGCAGCCCGACGGCCCGACGACGGCGACGATCGTGCCGGGGGCGACATCGAGATCGATGCCGCGGAGGACCGGCACTCCGGCGCGTTCGCGGTGCACGCCCCGGAGCGAGATGGACCACCCCGAGCCCGGCGACTCCCCGACGGGTGTCGGATCCACGGGGGTGACGGCGACCATTTGCTCACGCTAAAGAGAGCGCATGACGCACGAACGCCCGGGGGGTGAACCCCGGGCGTCGTCCACTCGAACCTTTACGGAGCGAGGCGGGTGGGTCCGCGGAAGAGGAACGTGACCTCGCGGATCGACGACTCGCCGAGCATCAGCATCAGGATGCGCGCGAGGCCCATGCCGAAGCCACCGTGCGGCGGGGCGCCGAAGCGGAAGAAGTCGAGGTAGAAGTCGAGGTGCTCGGGGTCGAGACCCTTCTCTTTCGCCTGCTCGATCAGCACGTCGACGCGGTGCTCGCGCTGCGCGCCGGTCGTGATCTCGACGCCGTTGAACAGCAGGTCGTACGACTTGGTGAGACCGGTCTCTTCGTCGCGCATGTGGTAGAAGGCGCGGATCTCGGGGTGGTAGTCGGTGATGAACACGAACGGGTGGCCGAAGGTCTCGCGCACGTGCGCGGCGATCTGCCGCTCGCCCTCGGGGTCGAGGTCGCCGTCGGTGCGGGGGATGTCGTAGCCGCGGGCGGCGACGATCTCGCGGGCCTCTGCCAGCGGGATGCGCGGGAACGGCACGGCGGGCACCTCGACCTCGACGCCGAACAGCTCGCGGATCTCGTCGCCGTGCTTGTCGGCCACGGCCTGGAACGCCGTGTGCAGGAGCTCCTCCTGCATCCGGGCGACGTCCTCGTGGGAGTCGATCCAGCTGATCTCGGCGTCGATGGAGGTGAACTCGGTCGCGTGACGGCTGGTGAACGAGGGGTCGGCGCGGAAGGCGGGCGCGATCTCGAAGATCTTGCCGAAGCCGGCGACCTGGGCCATCTGCTTGAAGAACTGCGGGCTCTGCGCGAGGTAGGCCGTCTTGTCCTCGAAGTAGGGCACCTCGAACAGCTCGGCGTTGGACTCCGAGGGGGATGCCATGAGCTTGGGGGAGTGCACCTCGATGTAGTCGCGCTCCACCCAGTACGTGCGCATGGCGTGCTCGAGGGTCGTCTGCACGCGGAAGATGAGGTTGTTGCGGCGCTGACGCAGGTCGATGAAGCGCCAGTCCATCCGCTTGTCGGGGCTGCTGTCGGCGGCGATCGGGGTCTCGGGGTTCGCGGCGGCCGCGATCTCGAGCTCGCCGACCTTGATCTCGACGCCGCCGAGCTTGACGCGCTCGTCGTGCTTGAGCTCGCCACGCACGGTCAGGAACGTGCCGGTCGCGAGGGCCCCGATCGTCTCGGTCAGCGAGAGGGCGGCGGCATCCTGCTCCGTCTCCTCGGAGGGACGCGTCGCCGGGTTGACCAACTGCACGGCGCCGGTCTCGTCGCGCAGGACGACGAACTGCACCTTCTTCTGGTCGCGCACGGTTTCGACCCATCCCGACACCTCGACGGGGCCGGCGGGGAGGGATTTCAGCTGGTTGACCAGGACGCGTTCGCTCACGATCGACCAGTCTACGTGCGTGGTCCTCACCCGACCCGGCGCAAACCTACGATGGGGGCGTGACCTTCTCGATGCCGCCCGAGTCGTTCCGTACGCTTCGGCCGGAACCGGCGGCGCGCACCTCACGCGGGTGGGACGTCGCCCTCACGATCGTGCTGCTCGTGCTGCTACCGCTTCTGGCGATCGCCGCCTCGTACGCCGGGGTGCTCCTGGCGTTCGCGTCCGACGCCTGCGGCTCGACGACCTGCAACACCGGGCTGATGAACATCGGCTTCTGGACGGCGGTCATCTCGCCCTGGGTCGTCCTCGTGATCGGGGTGATCGTCGCGATCGTGCGACTCGTTCGTCGTCGCCTCGCGTTCTGGGTGCCGCTGGTCACCGTCGTCGCCGTCGTCGCGGTCTGGTTCGTCGCCGCAGCCCTCGTGGGCGCCGGGGTCTCGGCATCCTGATCCGCTCGGGGGCAACCCCCAGGTAGGGCGGGCACACGCGACCTACCCTGGGAGTGGGCGTCCGCACCGGGCGGCCGATCACCGAGCGCGAAGGCACCCGATGACCGACACCACCCTCTCTCTCGCCCCGATGCGGTCGACTTCCGGCTCCGGGGGCGAGCAGTCCTGGCTGACGTCGCTCGCGGACTGGACCGTCTCGCTCATGGAGATCATCGGCCCCGTCGGCGCCGGTGTCGCCATCGCCCTCGAGAACCTCTTCCCCCCGCTGCCCAGCGAGGTCGTGCTGCCGATGGCGGGGCTCACCGCCAGCCGCGGCTCCTTCACGCTGTTCGAGGCGCTGCTGTGGACGACGGTCGGCTCGGTCGTCGGTGCGTTCATGCTCTACGGCCTGGGTCGCTGGCTCGGCGCGGCGCGACTGCGCGCGTTCGCCGCGAAGATGCCGCTCCTGCACCCCGAAGACGTCGACCGCACGATCGCGTGGTTCGAGCGGCACGGGGGCAAGGCGGTGTTCTTCGGGCGGATGATTCCGATCTTCCGCAGCCTCATCTCGATCCCCGCCGGGGTGGCGAAGATGCCGCTGTGGCGCTTCGGCCTGCTCACCGGTGCGGGCAGCCTCATCTGGAACACGATCTTCGTGCTCTCGGGTTTCCTGCTGGGCGAGAACTGGCACATCGTCGAGGAGTACGCCTCGATCCTTCAGTACGTGGTCATCGCCGCCGTCGCGATCGGCGTCGCGTGGTTCGTCTTCTCGCGCGTGCGCTCACTGCTCGCCTCGCAGCGCGCGGGCGACCGCGACGAGGCCGCATCCGCGCGACGCGACGCCTGAGGGGCGGACCACGGGGTATCTCCACGTCGAAGCAACCGGCATCCGGACTCAGTCAGACCACAGAACCCGCCCGTAGACTGGCGACGTGCCCGCCGACCGCCTTCATCTCGTGCGCCACGGAGAGGTCCACAACCCCCGTCGCGTGCTCTACGGTCGGCTTCCCGGATTCGGTCTGAGCGTCGACGGACGCCGGATGGCGCGCCAGGCGGCCGAGTACGTGAAGGGCCTCGAACGCCCGGTCGACGCTCTCGTGGTCTCGCCGCTCCAGCGCACGCGGGAGTCGGCCGAGCCCTTTGAGGAGCTGTTCGGCATCGAGCCCTACATCGACGACCGGGTCATCGAGCCGACCAATGTCTTCGAGGGTCGGCGCATGAAACAGGCCTTGGCGAATCCGCTCAACTGGCGGCACCTGAGCCGCCCGGCCGTTCCCAGCTGGGGCGAGCCGTACGAGCGCATCGTGGCTCGCATGACCGACGCGATGACGGATGCCTGGAACCGCGTTCCCTCGGGCGATGTCGTCGTCGTGTCGCACCAACTCCCCATCTGGGTGACGCACCTCGCCCTGTCCCACCAACCCACCCGCCACGACCCCCGCAAGCGCCGCTGCGCGCTGTCGAGCGTGACGAGCTTCGAGCGGCGAGACGGCGCTGACGGCTCGCCGCGCTGGGTCGAGGTGGCGTACGCCGAGCCGGCGAGCACCGCCGGAGCCGTCGATGTAGGAGCCGTCTGATGCGCAGAATCCTCACCGCCGCGGCGTCGATCGCCGCTGCGGCCGCCCTCGTCGTGGGTCTGTCCGCGTGCTCGGAAGACCCGCTCGCCGCGCAGTACCGCGAGGGCGACAACAAGGGCTACATCGCGGCCAACGGCTTCCAGACCGATGAGATCGCTCCGGAGAACCGCACGGAGCCCGTGGAGTTCGCCGGCACCCTCGACAACGGCTCCGCCGTGTCGAGCGCCGACTTCGCCGGCAAGGTGCTCGTCGTCAACTTCTGGTACGCCACGTGCGGTCCGTGCATCATCGAGGCCCCGCGCCTCGAGCAGGCCTACCAGAGCTTCCAGGGGCAGGACGTGGCCTTCCTCGGCATCAACACCTACGACCAGCCGGCCACCGCCCTGTCGTTCGCGCGCGACCACGGGGTGTCGTACTCCAGCGCCATGGCCGTCGGCGACGCCCAGCTCAAGCTCGCGTTCACCGGTGCGACGCCGCTGAACGCCACCCCCACGACCCTCGTGCTCGACAAGCAGGGTCGTGTCGCCGCCCGCATCGTCGGCGAGCTGCCCGAGGCCTCGATCCTCGAGTCGATCGTGCGCACGCTGGTCGCGGAGAACGCGTGAACCCGGGCGCCCTCGTCTTCGACGGGGCGCTGTGGATCGCCGTTCCCATCGCCCTCGCCGCCGGCCTCATCTCGTTCCTCTC
>JAKOMY010000286.1 GCA_022702225.1 Microbacteriaceae bacterium
ACGATGTCGGCGTCCGGTGCGCGGACCGACCGGGCCGCCAGCAGCTCCTCCATCCGCTGCCGCACCGGCATCAGACGGGAGTCGATCAGCACCATCCGCTGCACCGCGTCGGACTCGACACTGGCCACGAGCGAGTAGCTCGGAGCAGCGGGCACCCACGGCCGCTCGCGCGCATCCGTCGACTCACCGCGGCGGATGAGGCCCGTCGACTCCACCGCGCGGAGGTGATAGCTCATCGCGCTGGGCGTCAGACCCACGAGGTCAGCGAGTTCGGTGGCGGTGGCCGGCCCCTGTCGACGGTAGAGCTCGTCGACCGCCACCAGGCGAAGCGGGTTGGCCATGGCCCGCACCGCGCGAGGGTCGGAGATGATGAGGGTCTGACCGGCCATGAGACCACAGTCTGCCGCCTCGGCGAGCGCCGCGCACCCCGAGGGGGGCGCGACGCTCGCGACAGAGAGGCTCACTCTGGGCGACGGCGGCGCCGGACCAGGACCGCGCCTGTCCCGACCGCGGCGGCAGCGACGGCGGCGAGCAGCGCGAGCGCCGAACCGTCCAGACCCGTGGATGCCAGGCCCGGGCGCGACGTGCTCTGACCGGAGGCGTGGGTCGCCCCGTCCGTCGGCGACGGTGCGGAAGGAATCGGCGCTGACGCAGACGGCTCCGGCGTCGGGGCGCCCGCCGCAGTGGGCGTCACGATCTCGGCGCGCGCGTCACCGTCACCGAGCAGGTGCAGCACGAGCACCCGGGGCAGCGTGTCGCCCGTCCGGCTGACCGTGAGCGAGCCGGGCTCATCGGCGAACAGCGCGGTCCCGGTGTCACCGAACGCCATCTCCGGCGCGTAGGCGTCGATCGTGGCCGCCGACGTCTGGTCGACGAGCGCGCTGCGGTATCCGCCGTCGAACGCCGGGTTGTAGAACGAGCGCGTCTGCGCCAGGTACCGGATGGTCGTCTGCGTCGTTCCCGCCGTGTAGCCGAGAGCTTTCAACGATGTCGACATCGTCACCACGCTGTTGTCGTAGACGTTGGTGCCCTGGTCACCGAACAGGCCGTTCACCGGACGCTCCTCGACCACATTGCCCGTGACGGCATCCACGGTCATGGCGACGGGCATGTCGCCGTCGGCGCCGGGCTGCACCTGCACGACGAAGTCGGCCCGCGTATCGCCGTTCAAGTCGAGCTGCACCATGGGCCACGTGAGGGGAGACAAGCGCGCCCACTCCCCGTCCATCTGCACGCCGAAGGTGAGGACGCCTTGCGTCGGGTCAGCCAGCAAAGGAGCCGTCGACGACGCGCCGACCGCGAGGATGTCGGCGCTCTCGAGGGTGCGCTGTGCCGAGGTCGCGGGGAAGGTGTCGTCGGGGTCGGTCGCACCGAGGATCAGGGGCACCATGACCGACCGGTAGCGCTCGGTCCCCTGCCCCTGGTCGAGCCCGCGTCCGGTGATCGCGAGTGTGCCCGCCGATCCGTCGAAGGTCACACCCGCGGTCCGGGTCTCGGAGTACGGACGCGGTGCCGCGTACACCGAGAGACGCACGGGGAAGGTGCCCCTCGGACCGGTGGCCTCGACGACGCCGGAGGCATCGGCGAGGTACTGCCGCGGGGCGCCGCCCGTCTGAGCGGACATGGTGGGATCGAGGGTGCGGCGAAGGGCGCCGGGGTCGGCGATCCGCAGCGTCAGCGTCACGGCGACGCTCCCGCCCGCGGGGACCGTCACGGTCGCGGGACTCACGTCGTACGCGACGCCCGGCGTCTCGGTGCGCGGGGAGTAGCGCAGGTCGAGGGTCGTGGCATCCGTCCCGTCGTTGCCGACGCTGACCGTGCGGGTGAGGACGACCGGCTCGGTTCCGACGTCGACCACGCCGAACGAGGCGCTGAGCAGCTCTCCGTTCTCGTCCGACCGGAGGCTCACACCGCTCTCGACGGCCGCGAGCGCGTCGACGCGGCCCGTGCCCACGCGCGCGGGTCCGTACGCCCGCGGGTCGGCGCCCGCGGTGACGATGTCGTGAGCGGCGGTGTTCATCACCTGCTGCTTGACGCGTTCGGCCGACCAATCGGGGTGCTCTTGGACGACGAGCGCCGCCACACCGGCCGTGTGCGGTGAGGCCATCGACGTGCCGCTCATCACCTCGCGGCCGGACCCCGTGCCGTTGCCTGCGGACACGATCGAGACGCCCGGCGCCGAGACATCCGGCTTGAGGACGTCGTCGATGGATCCGTGGGTTCCCCGGGAGGTGAAGGATGCCGCGGTGTCCACGCGGGACGAGTCGAACACCTCGACCGTGCGACGCAGGTCGGAACGCAGCTCGATGGTCAGGCGGTCCTGTTCCATCGCCGGTCGCAGCGCGTCGGTGTCGGAACGGGTGAGCTGGGCACCGGGGATGTCGGTGTTCCCGGCGATTCCGTTCTCGAACGAGTCGGCCTGACTGGTGAGCACGACGCCCACTGCTCCGGCATCCGTGGCGTTGGTGAAGCGCACGGCGGACCCGCAGGCCACGTCGGCGTCATCCCACTCGAGCCAGACGATCTGACCCGCCACCCGCTGGCGATCGGCGGCGCTGAAGGCACGGCATCCGTCGGCGTTATCGGGGTCGGTCAGTGCGGTGACGTGCGCCGTCACGTCGAAGGCCCACGAGTACTGCTGCGCGTATTGCACGCGGATCTGCTGCGCGGGATTCTGGGCCGGGTCTCCGATGACGGCACGCGCGGCGTCGGCGAGGCCGTACCCGCTTGCGGAGGCGGCGACGGTGAGCGCGCCCATCGCGGTGCCGGGGCTGCCGCCGACATCGACGACGTCGCCCGAGTTCCCTGCCGCGACGACGGGGAGCACGCCCGCATCGACCAGCACCTCCAGCTTGGCGTTGTCGGGATCGTCGATCGCGCCGTAGTTCGTGCCCAGCGAGAGGTTGACGACGTCGATCTCGGTTCCGGATGCCACCTTCTCCGCGATCCACTCCAGAGCCGCCCCGGTGAGAGACGTGCTTCCTCCGCCGTCGCCGAAGACCTTCAGGGCGATGAGACCCGCCTCCGGCGCCGATCCCGGGCCGATGGAGAACGACGAGCGCACGCTCTCGGACGACAGCGAGGAGTAGTCACCCTGAAAGGTTCGGGAGTCGCGGTCGACGCCGAAGCCGACGGCGGTTCCCGCCACATGCGTGCCGTGGTTGCCGCCGGGGCCGTCGATCGGGTTCGCGTCGGGCACGGGAACCGGGTCGTAGCCGGGGGTACCGGTAGCGCCGTTGTAGCTCGCGCCGGCGAAGTCCCACCCGCCGAGATACTTGTTCGCGTCGTACCACTCCGGTCTCGGGGCATCGGTAGAGGCGAGGGCCCGCGCGTAGACGTCGGTGGTCCCCGGACCGCCGAAATCGGCGTGCGTGTAGTCCACGCCGGTATCGACGACCGCGACGGTCACGCCCTTTCCGGTGCGCCCCGTCTGCTGCCAGGCGTCGACGGCGCGGGTGAGGGCGTCGGACGCCGCGTTGGCCGGATCGGTGCCGACCGCGGGGAACTCGATGGACTGCGGGACGATGCGGGAGATCTTCTCGACGTCGGGCCGCTCCGCGAGCTGACGCAGGGTGTCGACCTCGGCGCTCACCGCGACGCCCGGCACCGAGTACGTCGAGGTGTAGAGCACGGTGGCATCCGGATCGATGTCGGCCAGATCGCTCGCGACCTCGTCGGTGACCGCGGCGTTGCGCTCCGCGGTGTCGTCGGCGGCGACCCGCGCGGACGTCTCGGAGCCGCCCGCCTCCTCGGTCTTCGTGCGCGCTTCGAGGGCACTGTCGCCCCGCGTCTGCACGAAGACGTCGACGGGTCCGTCGGCCGAGAGGATCGAGTCGGGGAGGGCGACCGTGCTGCCGGGGCTGGCCGGGGCGAGAGCGATCTCGTCGAGACCGGCCGGCGCGGCACTGACTGGGGCCGCGGCGCCGAACGAGAGAGTCGTCGCGAGGATGCCGACTCCGGCGAGGGCACAAGCGCGCGAGCGCGCTGAACGTGGAGGGATCATCGTGTTCTTCCTGAACTCAGAGGGCGGGGACGCCGGGGACGGGGAGCGCCGGCGAGAGCATGTCGTCGTCGAAGGGGCCGGGCGCGGGGGTTGCCGTCGGTGACGGCGTCGGTGACGGGGCCGGGGGCGTCTCGGGGCGCGGCTGCGGCAGCGCGGGCGCCTCGGTGACCGGCGCGAGACGCGTCTCGGACGCTGCCGGGGGCGGGGTCGTGGCCATCGGGGCCGGCGTCGTCGTCTCGGACGCGGCCGCTGATGCGGTCACCTGCAGAGGAAGCAGCAGGTTGTACCCGATGACTCCCCCACCGGCCTCCACCCACACCGTGTACCCACCGGGAGCGATGACCTCGAGGGTCACGAGACGGAGAGACAAGCGCCCATCGTCGCCGACCGTGGCATACGCGTCGGCCCCGGCGGTGAGCGGCTGTCGATTCCACCCGGCATCCCGCAACGAGACCCGGAACGAGGTACCGGGTGCGATGCTGCTCCCGGAGACGACGACGCCCTCGGCGGCGAGCGCGTCGGCCGCGACCGTCGCCGGTGCCAGCGCGATGTCGGAACCGGGGAGCGTAGGGCTCCCCGTGACGCGGAAACGGCCGACCGCGTAGTCACCGGTGGTCGTCGATCGCGCCGTGAGGGTGTACTCCCCCTCCGGAACGGACTTCGGGCTCGTGATCGCGTTGTCTTGGTGTCCTTCTCCGTTCGTACGAGATACGCCCAGCGGAGCGTTGTAGCCGCGCGAGGTCGTCAGCGTCAGTTCGTACGTGTCGAATGGGAGGAATCCGTCCACCGCGAACCGCAGGCCCGGGTCGACCGAGAAGTCCGCGACCGAGATCTCGCCGACGGCCGGGGTCAGCGTCTTGTCTCGAACGCGCTCAGCACCCGCGGTCACCGTGAACGACCCCCCGCCTGCAAGCGCTCCGTCGAAAGACTGGAAGCTCAGCAGCCACGTGCCCACTTGAGCGTTCACGCTGGCCATCTGCAGTTCGTAAGAGAACTCGCCGTTCTCGTCGGAGTGCAGACCTTCGTCCTCACCGACGGCGATCATGCTGGTGTCGGGCATGCCGAGGTTGAAGAACACCTTCGTCATCGGGGGGAACCCGCTGGCGTGGATGACGACCGGACTGTCGAGGAAGGCGTCCTGGCTGATGGTCGACGGGTCGCTCGAGACGCTCAGACTCGGGTGGGCATTCGCCGTCACGCGCAACAGCGCCGAACCCGCCTCCCCCGTCGACGACGCCACGGTGATCTGAGCGAGACCGGCCTCGGGGTGCGTGTTCTCGGGGTCGACGTCGAGCGTCCGCACGCGCGTGACGATGGTGCCCTCGGCGTCGGCCGTGAGCGGCGCCCAGTGCTTGGCGTCGCCCGACGCGAACGTGATCCCCACGCGCACGGTGGAGCCGGGCGTCAGCCCGTGCGCGGTGACCTCGACACCGTACGCCCACAACCAGTACTGCTCGATCTCGTCCTGATCGAGCGACACGGGGATGTCGGACACACCGTCGGGCGCGGCCGCGATGACGCGAGCGCCATCGATCGCGACATCTCCATCCCGCTCGGCGAGGGTGAACGACTCGGACCGGTCGAGATCCCACAGCGACGCGCTCACCGCGGACGCATCGGGACGAGCGTCGGCAGACGGCGGGTTCTGTGCGGCGGTGACCGTGCCGGCGACGCTGCCGACCAGTGCCACAGCGACGAGCGCGGCGGCGGCGGCGATCCAAGTTTTCTTCATGAGGGCCTCACGTGAGGGGACGGAATGCCCTTAGTGAAGCACGATGTGAAGGATTTTTTCAGATATTTTTTTCCTCGCGGCGCATTGTTTACACGCCCGACATAAGTGGGAATGACCTGACGTGACCCCCCGGCGACGGAGAGACCGAATCGCGGCCCATCTTGGTACGCCGTCTCCTCGAGCCGGTTGCCGCAGTGTCACCGCGCATAGTCGACCGAACAAAAAGAAGGCCCCGAATCCCGCATTCCTGCGGGAGTCGGAGCCTGCCCTGAGGTTCGAGAATCAGTGGGACGGCGCCAGTTGAGCGTCGGTCCGTTGCTGCAGGTATGCGCACAGCTGACCGGCCGCTCCGACTTCGGCGCCGAGGGCGATGAGGTCGAGCGATGTGCCGGTGAGATCGTTGGGCCGCTCGGTGAGGGTGGCCGCCCACCGCATGCTCTCGTCGAGCTGCAGGTACACGGCGGCGGGCGCGTGCCGCAGATGGACGAGGACGATGAAGGCGTCGGCGTTCTCCTCGTCGTCCTGGGGCAGGACGAGCGGATCACCGAGCGCGGGGACACCCGTCGCCACGAAGCGCGCGACCCACTCGGCGACAGTCGTCTGCGAGGGGCGCTGCGGGGCGGTCATACTCTGTCCGAATCGAGAAGGAGCCCCTGGAGCCCGACGGCCGCGTGCACCATCTGCGCCTCGATACGAAGGTGCGAGAGCATCCGACCTTCGATCCCGGAGAGGTGTCGCTTCTGGTAGACGACTCGGCCCATTTGCTCTCCTGGCGGGGTGGTTTTCGAAGGGTGGCGTGGCGCCGCTCCCCCGGCGGACAGGCTGCGCACCGCCTCTCGAGGATACCGCGACACCGGTGGCCGACGGCGGGCCATGAGGCACGTCTCGGCGCGCCCGGAGGCGCCGGTTCGGCCCCTTGCATCCCGTGGATGACGAGGTCAACGTGTCGACGCACCGCGGCACTGACACGGTCCACACCCGCGCGCCGGTGCTTCCTGCAAAGCGGGCGCGGCCATTGCTCCGTGGACCGGCAGCGCGAGCCCCTTCACACACGGACGCGTGCGCTTCTCGTCCGAGTGCCGTGGAGCTCTCAGCGCTCGGCGTCCTCCGAGCATGGGAGGTCGGGGCCGCCCGGGCTGACGGGACGAGTAGGGCGGCCGCGGATGTCAGATCGAGGAACGCAGCAGTACCGAACGCGGTAAAAGGCGACAGCGTGATCCAAGCGCCGCGCGACTTGATGGCCGTGTTCAGGTATCTCACGAAAACAAGTCTCGTGAAAAAACCACCGCCGCGACCGTGCCGGCGAACAGCAGCCTCGGCAAGCGCACCGTGTGGTGTGTCGAGTGGCGCGAGCATCCTGACGCCGTGACCCGCCTCGCGGCGATCGCGGACGTCTGGGGGGAAATGACCGGCGCCGAGAACGCCGACTTGCACACGTTCCTGCGCGACGTGCTCGACCACCACATGCCGCGGCTGGTCGACCCCGAGAGTGGAGCGTTCGCCATGTGCAGCCACGGCCACCAGACCCCCGAGCCGATCACGACCGTGAAACGCGGTCAGGGCGCCCCGTCTACCGCTCCGCGGTAGGTGCCTGATCTCGGTCGACGCTCATCGTGACGCTCACGGCCTCCTTGTCGGCGCTGTCCGCAGAGTGCCGAGGCGTCCCGGATCTAGGAAAAAGATAGAGACCATCACTACGACCATTCCGGCGCCAGCCAGAAGGCCCTGCGGCGACTGAAGGAAGAGGGTGATGTAACCAAGCCCTGGCACGTGAGCGACGTATAGTCCGGCTGTCGTAACCGTGTACGGCTCGGGGTCGGGCTGAGCGTTCGCGTCACCTTTGAGTTCGAGTGTTGTACCGCCTGCTGCGGATTGAATGTTTACAACCCGGTGCGTTACCAGGCCCAGGTTCCGGGGTCGCTCTACCGTGACGATGTCCCCTACGGAGACGTCGCTTGCGGGCACGGGCCTGACGAACACGGCGGACCCAACGGAGAGCTCCGGTTCCATCGACCCGGATATAACGACGACGGGTCGAATACCCAAGATGAGCGCAACCGCGAACGCGACGATGCAACCGGCGCCGAGAACAGCCGCCGCGGTAAGAAACCCGGACCGCAACAACGCATATGCCCTGAGCCATTTATCGGCCGACGAAGCTCTCCTGCTCCGCCTGGTCTCGACCTTGGCCTCGGAGCTAGGGCTTGACCGATGCTGCATTGAACTTCACCGCCAAGGCTGATTGGCCACCATTGAGCGCCTCAGTTCCAGGTCCGTCGACGTAGGTGATTGTAAGGGTGAGGTCGCGAGCCGATTCTGGCCGGGCGGCGACGTAGTTGTCGCCTTCGGCGAGGGGAGCTTGTTGCCGTGCAGAAAGAACCCCGACTTGGCCTCGCGCATCTGCCCATGAAACATTTTCGAAGACGACGTCTCCGTCCACAGCTGCGGTGAACCGAAGGTGCGAGGTTATATTGGGAATGCTTGGCGAGACAGAGCCGTCCGTGTTGCGGAGGACGACCTGAAAAGTGGTGTCTGCCCCCAGCGATTCGGTGTTATTGAACACGGGGATGGTCGTTGTCACGGACCGGCCGGGAACGAGCGTTTCCGCCTCGGGCACGACCCAGTCGTAGCCTGACGCGTTGTCGGCCTGCTCCACTCTCCCCGAGGGCAGAACCACGCCGATGTCGAAACGACCCTGATAACCAATCCCGGCGGCGCCGAGGTTCAGGCTGGCGAAGTCGTTGTAGGAGGCCATTGTCACGCCTGCCGCTGTGACTCCCAGTCCAAGCGTGAGGGCACCAGCGGCGACGAGTACGCCAGGACCGTAGCGCCGAGGGGGCGAAAACTGTTTCATGAATCTCATCTCGATGCGAACGACAGGTCCCAGCTGATCTGTCGATTGGCTGTTTGGGTTCCAACGGGCAGGCCGATAGCCCCCTGAGGGTTGTACCCGCGCCCCCAATAGGTTCCGTTCTGGCGTTGCCACAGGTAGTACCCCTGACCTGCGGCGAATTGTGAGACGTTGGTGTCCACGACAACAGGGAGGACGGGTAGTTGTCCGTAATCGTCACTGGCGCCGTATCCCCATAGGGTCCCGTCCGGAGTGACGAAAGTTGCGCCGGTATAGCCGAACTGCATGGACGAAATGTTCGACAAGCTCGGGATTATTGCGGGGCTGGTCGGCAGGCCGCGTCCAGTTCGCGAGGCGTTACTGCCCCAGCTGAGCACATTCCCGTTTGACAAGGTCGCTGCTCCCATCCCGATGCCACCGTCGACCGCCGTGATGTACGGGGCGCCGGATGCGACGTTCTTCTTCATCCACGGGGACAGCGCGGTAACGAGGGCAGCGTTCGTGGACTGAGCCGTGCCGGGGGGGAGGCTGTTGGAGCCAGCGCCACCCCAGTAGTACACATCGCCGTTCTCGAGGATGGTGAAAAAGTTCGTGTACGCACCTTTGAGGTAGACCGGCCGGTTTCCGGCTACCGAAGGGTCCGGAAGGCCGGCGACTTTAGATGCGCCGGGGCCTGAGTTCCCCCCGTACCCGACAGGTTCACCCCAATTCCAGATGGATCCGTCTGCGCGAATGCCGGCGCCAGCGTTTTCTGTGGAAGAGATTGACAAGATCTGATCGAGTACTGGACCGGTCCCCGTCCATGCGGTGCCGATACGTATTTGGCGGGGGTTGTCGTTTGGCTTTGTCGCGTCGGTGCCATCCCGCTGTGGATAAAGGCCCCAACCGTAAACCGTGCCATCTGCAGCGAGAGCGTTCGCGTTGTAAATACCAGAGGCGATCTGCTTGATCTGGCCGCCGGGCAGCGGAACCTGTTGAGGAGCGCGCTGACCTCCGGGGTTCCCCGCTCCACCGTTGATGGCCAGGCCTGTGAGCCCCCACACGTATACGTTTCCGTTGTTGCCGAGCGCGATTCCGGTGTCGACCATACGTGAGTTTCGGGCGAGGCCTGGCTGGAATGGTGCGACGGCCTGGACCGACAACGAGTCGGTGCGGGCGTAGGTGGAGTCCACATATGCGGAGGTCGTGACGCCGACGCTGGCAACGATGGCTGCGGCTCCCAGTACGCCTACTGTCGCCACCGTGAGACGTGTTTTCATTCGCAGAGAAGAGGTCATTGGTTTCTCTTTCTGCGGGCAATCAGAATGATTGCACCGCAAAGCACCAGGGGGACTCCAAGGAGGAGAAGGAGGCCAGTAGTGAGGTTGCTGCCGGTGATCGCAAGCTGTGAGGGCGCGGCGGTGGTACTTTCCGCGTGGAAGGTGAGTATGAGGTTGCCGCTCGCGTTCTGGTAGCGATTGTCTGCGGATGCCGGCAGAGTCACCGAGCCTTCGAGCGCGTAATTGCTCCTCCCCGCGAGGTTTGGGAGAGTGATGCTGGAACCGAGCACGTTGGCGACGGGCCCGGAGAACACCACCGTTCCGTTGCGGGGGTCTTTCAGGTCTAGTTGCAGTGGCGTTGGGCCGTCGAATAGTTGTGCCGATTCTCCTGTGACAGACAGGGTGAGCGGCACGGTTTGGTCGGTCACGCTTCTGACTGACATTTCCCATGCCCGGGATTGTCCGGGGCCGGGTGCGTCGAGGGCGATCACGCTGGGATCCGCTTCGATCAGCCGCCCTGCGGCGGCCGCGGCGCCGACTGGCGTGAGAACCATGATGAGGGCGAGTGCGAATGCGGCTGCTTTCGGGAATCTCATCGGCTTGTTCCCTTCGCGCTAGCGCCGATTTGCGTGGTCTTCCCCAGGGAAGCCACGCCTGTTCCGGGAGCGATGAGGATGTCGTACCTGACGTCGACGCCGTCACCAGGAGCGACGTTGGGGGCGGTGACGGCAGCAGCATTTAGTTGGTCCGCCGTGGCTCCGGTAACGGCGGGAGTGCTCGATCCGTTGATGTACATGGTGAACCGCAGGTTGTGGAACAGATCGCCTTCCCCGGTGTCGTCGGGGTCGAACACCTGAAGGAGAAGGTCACCGGGGACACCGGGATTGCGGTTCTCAAAGCGCACGTCGAGACGTACGGGCGAGCTTTCGGAAAGTGCGGTTCCGGTGGTGAGGGGCAGGACTACGGCCGCGGTTGGAGTAGCGGCGTCTTGCAGGGTTCCTGAGGCATCTTTGACGGCAATGTCGAAGCGGTTGGGGTTTCCGACACCGGAACCGGGTGTCCCCGTTCCGAAGTTCAGGGTTGCGTGGTCGGTGAAGGCCGCGGATGTGGCGGCGACGCCGAGTGCGCAAAGGATTCCGAGACTGAGGATCACTCGACGCCGGCCGCTCCGGGTGGTGGGGATTCTGGTCATGGTGTCACCCCGGAGAAGTTGAATTGAACGTCCGTGGAGGCCATTTGCCACCGGTTGTCTGCATCGGGTGACATTTCGATACGGACGTCGAGCACGCGGATGCCTCCTGCTGGAAGGGCTGCGTTCCACGCGAAAGGAGAAAGCTGGGTTGCGGGGACGTGGTCAAAGATGACCGTGTCCCCGTCCTTGACTGTGAAAATGAGTTGCTCGAACAGCTCCTGGAAGTTGCCCGTCTGAGGGTCAGTGACGTCGCCGCGAGCCTGAGGATCGAGGATGCTGAGTTCGATGAGGCCTGCGAGCCGTGGCGAGTTGTTCCTCACCGCGATCCGCCCAGAGATGCTTGACCCCGGGGACATCACGTTGGTTTGGCCGGGCCCGATAAGCAGACGGTAGGCGTCGGGGTTTCCCTGCTGCCAGGAGTCTGCCGTGGGCTCCCACGTCGAGGCCTCACTTGAGTAGTTTCCTGCCACGTCGAGGTCGAAACGGTTCTGAGAGCTGTCCATCTGCACCAGAACGGTTGCGCTGTCGCTGAGGGCCGCGGCCGTGACCGTGAGGCCTGCCATGCCCAGTGCTCCGAGGCTTAGAACTAGCCTCATTTGGCCTGTCATACGTGTCTTCATTTGCGCCTTCTGAGCCGTTGAGAGGAGGGGTCGCCCGGGCGAGGTGGTTGATTCCCACGAGTTCGGGGGAGAGCGCCGTGGTGGTGTTACCTCGTAGGTGCGGACGGCCCCTCGTTGGTGCGGTGCCCGGCCCAGAGCCGTGGGCCGGGCACCGCGGTCTGTGGTTACGGCTTGACGGAAGTACCGTCGAAGTGGGCCTGGACGTAGGAGACCTGACCCTGGAGGGCGTTGTTTGCGGCTTCGCTGCCCTGGTCGGGAAGGGAGATCGAAACGTTCAGAGTGCCCGTGGCGCCGGTGGCGTAGACGCCGAGGTCGAGGTTGTCGACGGCGGCCTGGGTGACGTTCGTCACCAGGGCAGTTCCATTCAGCGAAACCGTGTAGCGCAGTGCAGTAGCAATCTCCGCGCCGGAGGTGCGACCAGGGCGGTCCTGCAGGCTGAAGGCCATATCGGCGCTCAGTGCGGGCGACTCGTTACGGAAGGGGATGTCGACAGAGACAGTGTCGCCGGGCGTGAGCAGGTCAGCACCGGGGACGTTGATGTTGACACCTTCTGCGGTGTTTGCTTCCTGCCAGGTCCCGGGGACGGGGTTGCCGTTCGCGTCGGTGCCGACGACCTGGATGTTGAAGCGGTTGTTGCCGCCCACGCCGGAATCGTTGGTGCCGTTGCCCAGGTTCAGGTTGGCGAAGTCGGTGAACGCTGCGGCGGTCGTCAGCGCGCCGGCTGCGAGGAGCGTTCCGACGGCGAGGACGGCGCGCTTCTTGCCGCGCGAAAGCTGTGTGGTGTTCATGCGGTTTCCCTACTTTTGGCACGCCGAAGCGCGCGTGATGAATGAGGCCCGTGAGCGTCGAGTTCCCGCTCCGGGTGCCATCTGTGTGTGCTGCCGACAGCAGCTTTGTCACACCGTTTGAGGAAAAATTTTTCCGATGGCCCGATTACTCGCAGGGCGGTTTGCGCAACACGGGCGCGGAACGTCTGAGGCGTGAACCGGCCAACAGCGCCACCGCGCCACCGAGCGCTGTCAAAGCAAGCACGGCGCCGTCCGTTCCGGTCGCCGCGAGCTCATCCGGTCGATCCGTCGTGTCCCCGACTGCGATCCCGGAGGGTGCTGTGTCCGCCACCCAGAAAATTGTCCCGAGTGTCACATTTGCGTGCTGATCTGTGTCCGTGACACCACGGGTGACGTCGTGATGAATTGCCAACGTCTCGCCCGGGTTGATCGGCCCGAGATATGTGATTCCTGATCGGCGCGTTTCGACGTGAGGAAGGGTTACCTGTCCGGCGCCCCATCGCATGGTCAGTGCCAGTGAGGGTGGAGCGCTGTCGGCGGACGACACGTCCTGCATCCAGGTGCTCGCGAAGAGGTAGCGGGTCCCCTCAGACGCCGATGTCACCTCGGCCGCCCATTGGATCGTCTCACCCGGTGCGGGGAGGGGGATCGCCGAGGGTGCTTGAGCAGCAAGCGTCCCCGTTGGTGGTGCCGACGCTCCCGGCGTCATGGGAACGGGTTCGGGACGGGGCGCGGGTTCGGGGACACCGGAGAGGGCAACCGCGCCAAGGGCGACCGCCGTAAGAAGACCCGCCAATGTGGCCAGCAGGCGCCGCGGAGAAGTTTTCGATTGCGCGTTTGCCGAGGGGGCGTCTCCGACGATGGTTAGGCCTGTTCCGATGCCCCCCAGCACGATGGCGAGTACGAGTGTCGCACCACCGCGGCCCAGGTCTTGGCGGATTGTGCTCACCAGCGGGGGGCATGAAGGGCAGTTGATGACGTGTGCGTCATAGGCACGGCGCGCCCGAGCTCCAGCGGTGCCCATGATCACCCGGGCAAGAGCGGGAACATCAAACCCGCATGACGGCGGTGTAGCCGAGAGGAGTTCCGCGACATACGCCACGCGTAGGTCTCTCCTGGCGCGAGAAAGCAGAGTCGTGGCATTCGTAACCGAGATCCCCTCCGCCTCGGCAATCTCGCGCGCAGAGGAACCCTGAACAGTTGCGGCGAAGAGGTACCGTTGCTGCGCAGAACTCAGCGCAGCAAACGCTCTCGCAGCAGTTTGACGCAACTGACCGTCCTCCACCCGCAACAGCTCAGCGGAATCGACCGGGACATCGAGTTCGTCGTCGGAAACGGTCAATGTCCGCCGCTGCTCCGCAAGCGCCTGAGCGTGCAGGTTCCGCGCCATCGCGTGCAAGTAGGCGCGCCTATTCTCGATCTGAGAAAGTCGCTCTTCGTCGAACGAAAGAAGAAGCGCAAATGCAGCCGACGTGACGTCGTCAGCGTCCGAGCGCGAGGCACCATTGCGCCGGAGATTTCGTCGAATTTCGTCAGCGAGCGTGACGTAGGTCTGGGTGAGCCAGTTTGAGAGTTCAGTGCGACTGTCAACCATGGCGTGCGCCTACGGAACCACGGGGGAACGCGACGCCCCGCTGGAGCAGCGAATGAGCACGTTCGTACCGCACGTCTTTCTCCTCAGGTTGACTGAAGGTATGGCGTCACCATCAACCTACCTGAACCCCCCTGCGCTAACGCAAATCTTCCTCAATCTGAACGGCGCGAAACAAAGCGGGTGGCATGGAGGGATGGAGCTGCGTGAATTGCGCATCGAGCTGCTGCGCCACGGCGGCTGCCTGCCGGAGCAGGGCCAATCCTCCTTCAGTGAGCAAGAGGTTCGCTGATGCTCCCGGACGGTGCTGTTCGGCGACCACCAAGCCGCGTTGCTTAAGGCCTGCGACGATGGAATGTGCACTTTGGACGGACACGCCGTGCGAGCGCCCGACGTCGCTTATGGACAGGCCTGGCGACTCCCACAGATCGCACAGAACGGCGAATTGACGGGGTGTCAGCTCGAGGGACGTCAGATCGGACGCAAATCGGCGTTTCCACTCCCGTCCGAGGCTCAAAAGCGCCAGTGTCGGGCTCGAGCGCAGCGCGCCGAGAATATGGTCGGGCATCAATAAATTCTACGCGCCGTGGGACCGGTCCCAGGTGGCTACGAAGGCTGTGTTCTGTCGAGCCGTCTTGCTGATCGAAAGCTCCGTTTCGTCGCAGCGGGTCGCTATCCAAGGTGGGCTTTGAGGTCACATCAGTATCGAACCGTGGTCTAGCGGGGCTGGCACACTGATCACTCGTAGTCGGGCAGCTTGAACGCGTCGGCGGGGGGACGGAACAGCCCCGCGGTCAGACGCCGCCCGACGCGTGACGCTGCCGCTCGCATCACGCCATGAAAGATTGCTCTTCCGGCGAGAGAACGGGGGTTCGCAAGTCGCGGGGTGCCTGGTGGGAGATCTTGTGCCCGCGTGACGAACGGGCGGAGGATTTCTTCATAGCGCTGTAAAGCTGTCTCAATATCTATGCTGCGCCCGAGTTCACCGGCTAGGACGTAGGCACCTACGAGCGAGAGGGTCGTACCCATGCCGCTGAGTGGAGATGCGCAGTAGGCGGCGTCGCCGACAAGCGCGACCCTGCCGTGGTGCCATGTGTCGAGGTGCACCTGACCGACTCGATCGAGATACAGCTCATCTGCGTGCGCCATCTCGCGCAGCACGCGCGGAGCCTGCCACCCGGCATCGGCGAATCGCTCGCGCAGCGCGGCGCGCACACGACTCGGGTCGTCGTCTGGGGCAGCGCCCTCGTCGCCACGGGTCGGGTAGGAAAGCGTGGCGCGGATTGTGCCGAGGTTGTCGGGGCGCAGGGTGATGCTCCGCCCACCGGTGGCGGAATACCACCGCCACCAGTCGGTGTCGTCGGGCGTCCGGGGAATTGTCAGGTATGCCGTTGACATGTTTTTTGAGACAACCGGATCGGTGCCAGGAAAGATTAGTCGACGTGTACGAGAACGCATTCCCTCGGCGATCACGACGAGGTCGAACCGCTCTTCGGTTCCGTCGTCGAACGGGACCTGTATGTCGGTGCGACGCTCGTGGAGCGAGCGGATCGTGGTGCCGAAGCGGTAGGCGACGTGATCTTTGGTGAGGTCGAACAGAACTCGTGACAGTTCGCCGCGGAGGATCTCGAGCTCTGCCGTCGCCCCACCGGTGTCATCGCGCCCTGCTGGGAAGCTCGCTACGGTCTGTCCGCGCGTCCCGATGAACTGTGTTCCTACCTCGTGGGTGTTCCGCGCCCGGATTTCTTCCTCCACCCCCATGCGGCGCGCGACCTCGCGGCCGGCGCCGCGGATGTCGATGTTCTGCCCGCCCGTGCGGAGCTCGGGTGCCCGCTCGACGACAGTGACTTCCCACCCCGCGCGGTTCATCCAATAGGCCAGTGCGGGCCCCGCGATGCTTGCGCCGCTGATGAGGATGCGTCGGCGCGCGGTCATCGTGCCACCCCTGTCGTAGTCGTCGTGAACGCGGATGGCTCGCTTGCTGTCCGCTCCGTATGGTTTGAGGTGTTGGAGCCCGCTGGGCGCGACGGGATTAGGTAGGTGGCAATGACGCCAACGACTAGGAACCCGGCGGCAAGGAAGGCGCCGAACGCCACGGCATCCGTCATCGACTGGCGTGCCAGGTCGGCGACGTAGTCGAGGCCCGGAACTTGACCGATCGGCTCGATCGCCGCACCGGCGCTGTCGGTCACCGCATCTGCGAAGCCTTTCGCGTCGGAAGGGGCCAGTCCGCTGGCTTCGAGTTTGCCCTGGAGCGTAGTGCCAAGGGACGAGAAGAAGACGGTCGTGAGTGCCGCGATCCCGAGCGCCGAGCCGAGCTGGCGGAAGGTGCTCTGGATGCCCGAACTCTGGCCGCCGCCGTCGGTGGGCACGTCGGCGAGCACGACGTTGGTGACCTGTGCGGTCGCGAAGCCGACGCCCACCCCGTAGAAGAAGAGAATGACCGCGATCAGCAGCCACGACGCGTCGGTGAGAGCGGCGACGAGGCCGAGGCCTGCGAGACCGAGCACCTCGAGGATCAGCCCGAGTCTCACGAAGGTCAGCGCACTGACGCGGTTCGAGGCGGGGAAGCTGATGCCGCTGGCGACAAAGCTACCGATTGCGATTGGCACGAGCGCGAGGCCTGCTTGCAGGGGCGAGTAGCCGAGGGTGAACTGCAGCCAGAGGGGAAGCACCGCGATGATGCCGAATTCGCCGAGCCCGATGATGAGGGTGGCGATGTTGCCGTTGCGGAATGACGCGATCGAGAACAGCCGCGTGTCCATGAGCGGCTGGTGGCGGCTGTCTGAGCGGCTGAGCCGCACCTGCCGCCACACGAACAGGGCGAGCACCAGCACCGCGGCGACGAGTGCGACAAAGGCGGGCGATAGACCGGAATCCCAGCGCCAGCCGAACAGGTCGGACGCGCTCTTACTGACGACCCATCCATAAACACGGCCCTCGACGACCCCGAAGGCGAGCAGGCCGAGCCCGATGACAGAGAGGGCGGCGCCGAGACCGTCGACACCGCCGCGCGAGCGAGCGGGCTGGGAGAGGAACAGTGCACCGATGACGACAATCACGATCGTCAACGGGATATTAAGGCCGAACGCCCACCGCCACGAGACGTGCTCGGACAGCCAGCCGCCGAGCACGGGTCCGAGCGCCGTGGCGGCGCCGATCGTCGAACCCCAGACAGCGAAAGCTTTGCCGCGCGCCGCACCGGTGAACATCGCATTGAGCAACGCGAGCGAGGTCGGCAATACCGCGGCGGCTCCGATGCCCTGCAGAAAGCGGGCGAGGATCAAGATCTCGCCCGTGGGAGCGAGGCCCGCGAGCAGACTTGTGAGGCCGAAGACGACGACGCCGACGAGGAAGACGGTCTTCGCGCCGTGGAGGTCGGAGATACGTCCTACGACCAACAGCAGCGCGGCGAAGACGACCGCATACGACTCCTGGATCCACTGCGCCTGGCTTGAGTCAATGTTCAGATCGTTGATCACCGAGGGGGTGATGACGTTGACGATCGTCGTGTCGACGACGATCAGGGCGACACCCAAGGCTACGGCAACCAGACCGACCCAGCGGCGTGCGTTCTCGGACAGAGCCATCGCGCATCTCCTCAGATACTTTTATAGCCAAATGATTTGATGGAAGAATAGCTTGACGAAGTGATAATCTGCAAGTCCGATCACGGCACATCAGGAAGGGAGGCCAACGTGGGCGACCACGACACTTCTCGCGACCTAGACCCTGTTCCCGTCCCGGTCACAGAGGCACTCCGCGCCTACGGCGAGACCTACACACGGGTCGCTCGGGCCTTCGCCTCTCACG
>JAKOMY010000303.1 GCA_022702225.1 Microbacteriaceae bacterium
AATAACTAGCAGGGCGAGTTATCAGTGTCAACCGGTCCCCGCCCGGGAACGGCGGGATTTATCGTCATCTTGTCGCACCCTCACGCGAGTGGTCGCAGTCCGGTGTTCGGGTCACCGTCCTGCTTGATCTGTGAGGGCGACGGCCCCCGGTGGACGCGGCTTCGGACCACCGGGGGCCGCTTTCTTCTCCCGCGGCGTTCGGGACGGGGCGCACCGGTGGGACACTGGATGCCGGCGGGATCGGTCTCGCCCCGACCCTCGAGGAATCGCTCCGTGACGACCGCCATCCGCCCGCCCCGCACCGCTCGCCTCTACGTCGTCTGCGTCGGCGTCGGTCTGCTCGCGGGGCTCATGTCGGGCCTTTTCGGTGTGGGCGGCGGCACGGTCATCGTTCCGTTGCTCGTGCTGCTGCTGCGCTTCGACCAGCGCCTCGGCGCGGGAACCTCACTCGCCGCGATCGTGCCCACGGCATCGGTCGGCGTCATCACCTATGCCATCGACGGCCACGTCGCGTGGCTGCCGGCCCTCATCCTCGCCGCCGGAGCCGTGGGCGGGGCGCAGATCGGCACGTGGCTGCTGCCGAAGCTGTCGCAGACGGCCCTGCGCTGGTCGTTCGTGGCCTTCCTCCTCGCTGTCATCGTGAGCCTCTACTTCGTCATCCCCTCTCGCGACGCCGAGCTCGAACTCACCTGGATCACCGGCCCCGGGCTCGCGGTGCTCGGTGTGATCACCGGCATCCTCGCGGGACTCCTCGGCGTCGGCGGCGGGATCATCGTCGTCCCCGCCCTGCTGCTGTTCTTCGGAACCAGCGACCTCGTCGCCAAGGGCACCTCGCTGCTCATGATGATCCCGACCGCGGTGTCGGGGACGATCGGAAACCTCCGCCGCTCGAACGTCGATCTGCCGGCGGCGCTCTGCGTCGGGCTCGCCGCCTGCGCCACGACCGCCGTGGGCGCGCAGATCGCCAAGGCGGTCGACCCCTTCGTCGCCAACGTGCTGTTCTCGATCTTCCTCGTCTTCATCGCCTCGCAGATCGCCGTGAAGGCCGTCCGCGGTCGCCACCAGCGCTGACCCACCCCGGTCCCACGGGCCCGCTCGGTAGACTGGGGGCGTGCCCGTGAACCCCGAACTCGTCGGTCGAGTCTTCCCGCCGACCGCTCCTTACCTGGTCGGCCGCGAGAAGGTGCGCGAGTTCGCCCGCGCCGTCTTCGCCGATGCCCCGCAGCACTCGGACCCCGAGGCCGCCCGTGCCCTCGGGTACGCCGATGTGGTGGCTCCGCCGACCTTCGCGATGGTCGTCCAGGACCTCGCGCTCCAGCAACTGCTCGCCGACCCCGACTCGGGCATCGAGCTGTCGCGTCTCGTGCACGCGGAGCAGCGCTTCCGCTACACGCGACCGATCGTCGCGGGCGACGAACTCGTCGCGACGCAGTCGGTCACCGGCATCCGCACGATGGGCGGCAACGCCATGATCACGAGCGAGGCGGAGATCGTGGATGCCGACGGCGCCCACGTCGTGACCACCACCAGCGTCCTTCTCGCCGGGGAGGCCGGAGCATGAGCGCGTTCACCGTCGGAGACGTCATCGCCGAGCGTTCGGTGCACCTGACCCGTGAGTCGCTCGTTCGCTACGCGGGCGCCTCGGGCGACTTCAACCCCATCCACTACCGTGACGACGTCGCCGCAGCGGTGGGCCTGCCCGGTGTGCTCGCGCACGGCATGCTCACGATGGGGATCGCGGTGGGCACCCTCGCCGAGGCGCTGGGCGACAGCGGACGCATCGCCGAGTACGGCGTGCGTTTCACTCGCCCCGTCGTGGTCGACCCCGAGACCGGAGCCGACCTGCACGTCAGCGCCAAGGTCGCGGCCGTCGACGACGAGACCGCGCGCATCGACCTCACCGTGACGTTCGCCGAGACCACCGTGCTCGGCAAGGCGCAGGTGCGGGTGCGGTTGTCCTGATGCCCGAGGTCGCCCCCGTTCCCCTTTCGCAGTTGACCACCCTCCGCACGGGGGGTGAACCCGCCCGTCTCATCGAGGCCACGACGCCCGACGAACTGGTCGGTGCCCTTCGCGAGGTGTGGATGCAGGGCGAACCGTGGTTCGTCCTCGGCGGCGGGTCGAACCTGTTCGTGGGCGACGAGCCGTTCGAGGGCACCGTGATCCGGGTGCGGACGACCGGCATCGAAGAGCTTCCGGGGTCGAGCGCCCACACGGTGCGCCTCAGGGTGCAGGCCGGCCACGACTGGGACGCCCTGGTCGCCGAGACGGTGGAACGCGGGCTCGCGGGGATCGAGGCGATGTCGGGCATTCCCGGCACGGTCGGCGCCGCGCCCGTGCAGAACGTCGGAGCCTACGGCCAAGAGATCGTGCAGACCCTCGTCGAGGTGGAGCTGATCGACGAGTCGACGGGCGAGGTCTCGACCGTGCCGGCTACGCAGCTCGGCCTGGGTTTTCGCACCTCGGTGCTGAAGCACCACTACGGGTCGGTGCCCGAGCGGCCCGCGGTCATCCTGTCGGTGACGCTCGAGCTCGAGCGGGTGGGCGCAGAGGAGCGGCCCATCGCGGGAGACCAACTGCGCGGTGCCTTGGGCCTCGAGCCCGATCAGGCGGTGTCGCTGCGGTGGATCCGCGACCACGTGCTCGCGACCCGAGCTCGCAAGGGCATGGTGCTCGACGCCGAGGACCCCGACACTTGGAGCGCCGGCTCGTTCTTCCAGAACGCGATCGTGTCGGAGACCTTCGCGCGCACCCTTCCCGCGCAGTGCCCGAAGTGGCCCCTCGCGCCGGTGCTCGACCCGGTGACGGTCATCCCGCTCGCCGCCTTCGACGGCATCCTGCCCCCACCCCCCATCGTCACGCGCGACGTCAAGGTGAGTGCGGCGTGGCTGATCGAGAACGCCGGGCTCCACCGGGGCTTCCGGTTCCCGCGCTCGCGCGCGGGCCTGTCGACCAAGCACACGCTCGCGCTGACGAACCGCGGCGAGGCGACGGCGGCCGAGATCGCCGAGCTCGCCCGCTTCGTGCAGAACCGTGTGGCTTCGGAGTTCGGCCTCGTGCTGCAGCCCGAGCCCGTCCTGGTGAACGTCGAGCTCTAGCCCCCGGCCCGCTGGCCCGGTCGTGCTGTGCCGTCCGGCGGAGTTCGTGGGTGACGCGCCGGGTCCGGATGCCGTGGGATCGGCGTGTCCGTCTCGGTCTCCGCAGCACGGTCCGGTCCGCCTCGATTCCTGCTGGCCCGGTCGTGCTGTGCCGTCGGGCGGAGTTCGTGGGTGACGTGCCGTGCCGGATGCCGTGGGATCGGTGTGTCGGCGCCGATCTCCGCGCGACGGTTCAGGGTGCGAGCGCCGGCGCGGCGTCCCCCCGAACGCCGCGCGATGCTCGACGAACAGCGGTGCCGGTCACCGCGACGGGCGACCGGCACCGCCGGACGTCAGGACTCAGGCGAACAGGCGCTGGAGGCGCTGGATGCCCTCGAGGAGCTGGTCGTCACCCAGGGCGTACGACAGACGCAGGTAGCCGCTCGGGCCGAAGGCCTCGCCGGGCACCACGGCGACCTCGGCCTGCTCGAGGATGAGGTCGGCGAGCTCGAGCGAGGTGGTGGGGGTGACGCCGCCCCACGAACGGTTCAGCAGGCCGCGCACGTCGGGGTAGGCGTAGAACGCGCCGAGCGGGTTGGGCACCTCGACGCCGTCGATCTTCGCCAACTCCGACACGATCAGCTTCCGACGGCGGTCGAAGGCGAGTCGGAACTGCTCCGCCTCGTCCTGCGGTCCGTCGAGGGCGGCGGCCGCGGCGATCTGGGCGACGTTGTTGACGTTGCTCGACAGGTGCGACTGCAGGTTGCCGGCGAGCTTGATGGCATCCGCCGGTCCCACCATCCAGCCCACGCGCCATCCGGTCATGGCGTACGTCTTCGCGACGCCGTTGACGAGGATGGTCTGCTCGGCGAGCTCGGGGACGGCCTCGACGATCGAGACGGCCCGTGCGCCCTCGTAGGTGAGGTTCTGGTAGATCTCGTCGGTGATGACCCAGATGCCGTGCTCGAGGGCCCAGCGGCCGATCTCGGCCGTCTCTTCGGGGGTGTAGACCGAGCCCGTGGGGTTCGAGGGCGACACGAAGACGAGCGTCGTCGTCTTGTCGGTGCGCGCGGCCTCGAGCTGGGCGACCGTGACCTTGTAGTCCTGGTCGGCACCGGCGAAGACCTCGACGGGAGTGCCCTCGGCGAGGGCGATGGCCTCGGGGTAGGTCGTCCAGTAGGGAGCCGGCAGCAGCACCTCGTCGCCGGGGTTCACCACGGTCTGGAACGCCTGGTACACCGACTGCTTGCCGCCGTTGGTGACGATGACCTGCGACGGCGCGACCTCGAGGCCCGAATCGCGCAGCGTCTTGGCGGCGATCGCCTCACGCAGCACCGGAAGACCGGCGGCCGGCGTGTACCGGTAGTTCTTCGGGTCCTGCAGCGCCTTCGCCGCGGCGTCGACGATGAAGGACGGGGTGGCGAAATCGGGCTCTCCGGCCGCGTACGAGATGACCGGTCGGCCGGCGGCCTGGAGGGCCTTGGCCTTGGCATCGACCTTCAGGGTCGCGGACTCGGCGATGGCGGACAGCTTGCGGGAGAGCGGGGCGCGGGAAGTCACGGTTCCGAGCCTACTGTTCGCGCTCGCTCCCGCCGAGGGGTATGACCTCGAGCGCTGCGTGCGGAAGACGAAACACGGGTCCACTACCGTGGCGGGGTGATCGCTGAAACCCCCACGTTGTTGCCCTCTCGTCGACGAGGTCTGGGAACTCTCGTCCGCTTGGGGGTGGCGACCCTCATCGTCGGTCTGGCGACCGGTCTCGCGGTGCTGCTCCTGGTCTTCATCGTCCACTCCCTCGAACACCTCGTGTGGGGCCACGAGGAGGGCCCGTTCCTGGACGGTCTCGCATACCCCTCGGTCTGGTGGCTCCCGATCGTGACGGTCGGCGGCGCGGGTGTGGTGGCCGCGCTCGGGTGGTACCTGCTCCGTCGCTTCGGGCGCAAGCTCGCCACCGTCGAGCAGGGGGTGGACGGATCCCGGATGCCGTTCTGGGAGACACTCCTCGACACCGTCCTCCAGGTCGGTTCGGTCGCGATGGGAGCCTCGATCGGCAAGGAGGTCGCCCCGCGCGAGCTCTCGGCCATGGCGGGATCGAAGATCGTCCGCTGGTTCCGCCTCGACGCGCGCTGGCGCCGCATCCTCATCGCCTCCGCCGCGGGCGCCGGTCTCGCCGCCGTCTACAACGTGCCGCTGGGGGGCGCCCTGTTCGCGGTCGAGATCCTCCTCGCCCAGTTCAGCGTGGGCGCGGCCGTCGTCGCCCTCAGCGTCAGCACGATCGCGACCCTCGTCGCCCGCCCCCTCGTCGGCGAGGAGTCGCTGTACCACGTGGCATCCCTCGAGGTGAATCCGTCCCTCCTGGTCGCAGCCCTGCTCATCGGGCCGCTGATGGGGTGGGGAGCCTCGAGCTTCGCGGCCGTGACCAAGAAGCTCTCGAGGTTCCGGCCCACGGGCTGGAAGCTGCTCGTGGTGCTGCCGCTCACCTTCACCGCGGTGGGAGCGCTGGGCGCGGCCTTCCCGCTCATCCTCGGCAACGGCCGGGCACTGGCGACCGCGGGTTTCGACCTGTCGCAACCGGCGCTCCTCCTGCTCGCCCTCGCGGTGCTGAAGTACGTCGCGACCACCGTCTCACTCGGCTCCGGCGCGATCGGCGGCACGCTGCAGCCCTCCGTCGCGATCGGCGCGGCACTGGGGGCGGCGGCCGCCGCGGGGTGGGCGGTCATCTGGCCGGGTGCCGACGGCACGGCCCTGGCGATCGTCGCGGCGGCGGCGTTCCTGGCATCCAACATGAGAGCGCCGTTCACCGCGATCGCGCTGATCATCGAGTTCACCGACACCGGCTTCACGCTGCTGCTGCCGATCTTCCTGGCCGTCGCGGGCTCGCTCGCCGCTTCGCGGCTCACCTCGCGCGAGAGCCTGCGCGGCTTCGCGCCGATGGATCCGGCTCGCCCCTAGAACCGGCCGCCGCGCGGCGGGGGATCGACCGGGTCCTCGCCGAACGGGTGCAGATCGTCCGGCCGTCGCCGCGCCACGCGAGCCCCCTTTTCGAAGCGGGGCGGGGGCTCGCGCGACGCGGCCGGCGTCAGTCGAGGTACTTCGCGTACGCCGGCAGGGTGAGGAACGCCGGGAACTCCGGTCGCAACGCCACCTCGCGGAACACCGCTGCGGCGTCGTCGAAGCGGTCGCCGTTCGAGCGGGGCACCTCGGCCAGCACCTCGTCGAGCAGCCCCTCGACGAACGCTCGGGTGATCGCGGTGCCCTCGGCGGTCTCGCGATCCTGGTGGATCCACTGCCAGATCTGCGAGCGCGAGATCTCGGCGGTCGCGGCATCTTCCATGAGGTCGTCGATCGCCACCGCGCCGAGTCCCCGCAGCCACGCCTCGATGTAGCGGATCGCCACTGAGACGTTGCCGCGTACACCCGCCGTGGTCACCGGCAGGCCGATGCGCAGGTCGAGCAACTGCCGCGGTTCGACCGATACGTCCTCGCGCAGGCGGTCGAGCTGGTTCTCGCGCTCGCCGAGCATCGCGTCGAACTCGGCGCGGGCCACCGGGATGAGGTCGGGGTGCGCGACCCACGTGCCGTCGAAGCCGTCGCCGGCCTCGCGCCGCTTGTCGGCGGCGACCTTCTCGAACGCGGCCTCGGTCACCTCGGGTCGGCGGCGGTTGGGGATGAACGCGCTCATACCGCCGATCGCGTACGCGCCCCGCTTGTGGCAGGTGCGCACGAGCAGCTCGGTGTAGGCCCGCATGAACGGCACCGTCATCGTCACTTCGCTCCGGTCGGGCAGGACGAACCGCGCCCCGCGCCCACGGTAGGTCTTGATGATCGAGAAGATGTAGTCCCAGCGCCCGGCGTTCAGTCCCGCGCAGTGGTCACGCAGGGCGAAGAGGATCTCCTCCATCTCGAAGGCCGCGGGCAGCGTCTCGATGAGCACGGTCGCGCGGATCGTGCCGTGGGCGAGGCCGAGACGCTCCTCGGTGAACGAGAACACGTCGTCCCAGAGCCGAGCCTCTTCGGCCGACTCGATCTTCGGCAGGTAGAAGTACGGCCCCCGACCCGCGGCGATCAGCGCGTGGGCGTTGTGGAACGCGTACAGCCCGTAGTCGACGAGTGATCCGGATGCCGGCAGCTCGCGCCCCGCGCGATCGACGAACGTCAGATGCTTCTCGGGCAGGTGCCATCCACGCGGGCGCATCACGATGGTCGGCGTGCGCTCGGCGGTCACTTCGTAGCGCTTGCCCTCGGGGCTCGTGAACGACAGCTGCCCGCGGATCGCGTCGAACAGCGAGAGCTGACCGCCGATGACGTTGCGCCAGGTGGGGGAGGTGGCATCCTCCTGGTCGGCCAGCCACACCCGCGCGCCGGAGTTCAGCGCGTTGATGGTCATCTTCGGATCGGTGGGGCCGGTGATCTCGACGCGGCGGTCTTCCAGTCCGGGACCGGCCCCCGCCACACGCCACGACGGGTCGTCGCGGATGTGCGCGGTGTCGGCGCGGAAGTGCGGGTCGTCGCCCGTGCCGATCTCGAAGCGGCGGCGCTCGCGCGCGGCGAGCCGGTCGTGCCGGCGTCGGGCGAAACGGTCGTGCAGCTCGGTGAGGAAGGCGAGGGCCGCGGGCGTGAGGATCTCGCCGTCGCGCCCTTCGAGCGAGCGCTCGAGACGCAGGTGCGGGGCGGATGCCGGGGTGCCCGGCATCCGTGATCCTTCGGTGGAGGTGGGCGGGGGAGAGGTGATGAGGGTCATGGTCGTGGCTTTCTGTGCGTGGCGCCCGCTCTCCCCGCCCGCTGTCCGGTGCGACCCGTGCTGAGTGTCCAAGAAACCCGGACGAATTCTCGAAAGGTCCGGGTGTTCTGGACACTCAAGCCCGGATCGCGACGAGGGCGGGGCGGGGAAGGGGTGGGGAGGAGAAGAGTGGGTCAGTGAAACTGGGCGGTTTCCGTCGAGCCGGCCAGGGCGAGGGTGGCGCTGGCGGGGTTGAGAGCGGTCGAGACGACGTCGAAGTAGCCGGTGCCCGCTTCGCGCTGGTGGCGCGTGGCGGTGTACCCGTGGGCTTCGGCGGCGAACTCGGCCTCCTGCAGCTCGACATACGCGCTCATGGCGCGTTCGGCGTAGCCGCGGGCGAGGTCGAACATCGAGTGGTTGACGGCGTGGAAACCGGCCAGCGTGATGAACTGGAAGGCGTAGCCGAGAGCGGCCAGGTCGGCCTGGAAGGTGGCGATCTGCTCGTCGTCGAGGTGCCGCTTCCAGTTGAAGCTCGGCGAGCAGTTGTACGCGAGCTTCTTGCCCGGGTAGCGGGCGTGGATCGCCTCGGCGAAGCGGCGGGCGAGCTCGATGTCGGGCTCGCCGGTCTCGACCCACAGCAGGTCGGCGTACGGGGCGAAGGCGAGGCCGCGCGCGATGACCGAGTCCAGCCCCGGACGAACGCGGTAGAAGCCCTCGGTCGTTCGCTCACCGGTCAGGAACTCGGCGTCGCGCGGGTCGACGTCGCTCGTGAGCAGGTCGGCGGCCAGGGCGTCGGTGCGCGCGATGACCACGGTCGGCACTCCGGCGACGTCGGCGGCCAGACGCGCGGCGTTCAGGGTGCGGATGTGCTGCTGGATCGGCACGAGCACCTTGCCGCCGAGGTGACCGCACTTCTTCTCGCTCGCGAGCTGGTCTTCCCAGTGGATGCCGGCAGCTCCCGCCTGGATCAGCGACTGCGCGAGTTCGTAGGCGTTGAGCGGCCCACCGAAGCCCGCCTCGGCGTCGGCGACGATCGGGGCGAGCCAGTCCCGCGTTATCTCGCCCTCGGCGCGCTCGATCTGGTCCTGACGCAGGAGGGCGTTGTTGATGCGGCGGACGACCGCGGGGACCGAGTTCGCGGGGTACAGGCTCTGGTCGGGGTAGGTCTGGCCGGCCAGGTTCCCGTCGGCGGCGACCTGCCAGCCCGACAGGTAGATGGCCTTCAGCCCCGCGCGCACCTGCTGCACGGCCTGGCCGCCGGTGTAGGCACCGAGTGCGCGGACGTACTCCTCGGTGTGGATGAGGTTCCACAGGTTCTCGGCCCCGCGACGGGCGAGGGTGGACTCCTCGCGGACACTGCCACGGAGGCGGACGACGTCTTCGGCCGAGTAGGTGCGCTCGATACCGTCCCACCGCGGGTCGTTCTCCCACGAGGCACGGATCTGGTCGGCGGTCTCGGTCTGGTCGCCGGGACGCAGGGGCTGCGGGGCGGGGGTGGCCTGGATCGTCATGAGCGTTCTCCTTTCGGATGCCGGGGCGGCGGTGCCCCGTGGAGACCACTGTCGGCGAAGAACGTCGTGTCGAAACAGGATTCGTGGTGTGAAGATCGCGCGATCTTCTGTTTCCGTGAGAACGTGGCGTATGGACACCGGCGTCACCGCTTCTTCGGCATCCCTTCCCTTCGACGATGGGGAGGTGGACACGCTCACCATCGGACGACGCATCCGACAGCTGCGCACGGCGCGGGGGATGACCCTTGACGACCTCGCCGGAGCGGTCGACCGTGCCCCGAGCCAGATGTCGATGATCGAGAACGGCCGCCGCGAGGCCAAGCTCACGCTGCTGCAGGCGATCGCCCGCGCGCTGGAGTGCAAGCTCGATCAGATCCTGGATGCCGAGCCCCTCGACCCCCGCGCCGTCCTCGAGCTGTCGGTGGAGAGGGCCATGCGCGGCCAGACGTTCCAGGCGCTGGGGATCGAGCCGTTCCGTGTGGGCCGAGCGGTGCCCGACGAGGCGCTCGCGGCGATGCTCGCGCTGCAAGCCGAGATCGAACGCCTCCGCGAGGAGCGCTCGGCCACGCCAGAAGAGGCGCGGCGAGCGAACGTGGCGCTGCGACGGCTGATGCGCAGACAGGACAATCATTTCCCGGAGCTCGAGCGAGTGGCATCCGGGATCCTCGATCGGATCGAGCACCCGGGTGGACCGCTCACCCAGCGCGGGGCGAGCGACATCGCCGCCCACCTCGGTTTCACGTTGCACTACGTGCCAGACCTCCCCTCATCGACCCGCAGCATCGCCGACGTCAAGAACGGGCGGCTGTACCTGTCGACCACGGTCGCGAAGGGCGATCCGCGAGCGGCGGTCCTGCAGGCGCTGTCGAGTCGGATCCTGGGGCACGGCGAGCCGACGAGCTACGACGAATTCCTCCGCCAGCGGGTGGAGACGAACTACCTCACCGGGGCACTGCTCATGCCCGAGGCCCACGTCGTGTCGGCCCTGAGCGAGGCGAAGGAGCGGCGCACGCTCAGCATCGAAGATCTCCGTGACGCCTACTCGGTGTCGTACGAGACCGCGGCTCACCGCTTCACCAATCTCGCAACCGTGCACCTGGGCATCCCGGTGCACTTCCTCAAGGTGCACGAGTCGGGGACGATCACGAAGGCGTACGAGAACGACGACGTGAACTTCCCCACCGACCGCCTCGGCTCGATCGAGGGCCAGATGTGCTGCCGGCGGTGGACGAGCCGCGTGGTGTTCGAGGAGGACGACCTCTTCAACCCGTACTACCAGTACACCGACACCGGCAACGGGACGTACTGGTGCACCGCCCGTGTCGAGCAGTCGAGCGAGGGGGCCCACTCGGTGAGCGTGGGCGTGCGCTTCGACGACACGAAATGGTTCCGGGGGCGAGACACGTCGAACCGCGGTATCTCTCGGCACTCCGTCGAGACGTGCTGCCGCCGCGCCCCGGCGGAGCTCGAGGCGACGTGGCGGGGGCAGGCCTGGCCGAATGTCCGCACGCCGCGGACGTTGCTTGCGACCCTGCCGACCGGGGCGTTCCCCGGGGTCGACACGACCGAGATGTACGAGTTCCTGCAGGCGCACGCGCCGGAGTGACCCCGGCCGCAGCGACCGGGCCCGGGCCCTCCGACACGCTCGGTCGGATGCCACGGAGGCGGCGAAAGCACCCGGTCCCGGTCGCGATGCCCCGGGGCCTGAACGGTCAGGGGATCACGGGCGAAACCGGCAGGGGTGCAGAGTGCACACTCGGGCGGTCAGATCGGGCGACATGCACATAGGTCGGGGTGGGCGCCGGGAATAACGTGTCCAGCACCCGCACCGTCCCTCTTCCGCAAAAGGACACTCCCATGGCACGTATGGCCCACGCCGACGACTTCGCCCTCAGCCGCGTGACACCCGACGCCCAGAAGCACTGGTTCGGCATCGCCGTGCAGCGCTTCGGTCAGGTCTCGGCCCTGTCGCAGTTCCTCCTGGGCGCCACCCTCGGCTACGCGATGACCTTCAGCGAGGCGTTCCTCGCGTTGCTGCTCGGCTCGATCATCCTCGAGGTGATCATGTGCATCGTCGGGATCATCGGACAGAAGGAGGGGCTCAACACCGCGCTGCTGGCTCGCTGGACCGGCTTCGGCGAGATCGGGGCCTCCCTGGTGGGGCTCGCGATCGGTATCAGCCTCATCGGCTGGTTCGGCATCCAGTCGGCCATCTCGGCCGAGTCGCTCGACTCGCTGCTGCCGGGTCTGATGCCGATGTGGGCGTGGAGCCTGCTGTTCGGTCTCGCCGTCACCGCGATCGTGGCCGTCGGCTTCGTCGGCATGCAGTGGCTCGCCAACATCACCGTGCCCCTGTTCCTCGTGCTCGTGGGCTGGTCGATCATCACCGAGCTCAGCAACCACTCGATCGGCGACCTGCTCACCTCGCCCGCCCCCGGACCCACCATGTCGGTGTGGCAGGGAACGGCGATCGTCGCCGGAGGTCTCATCGTCGGCGCCATCATCACCGCCGACATGACCCGCTTCAACCGCTCCAAGGCCGACGTCGTCAAGCAGACCGTCGTGGGCGTCTCGCTCGGCGAGTTCGTCATCGGCCTCTCGGGAGTGCTGCTGGCCCACGCCGCGCAGACGGGCAACATCGTCGCGATCGTCACGTCGTCGGTCGGCCTCGTGGGACTCATCATCGTCATCACCGGCACGCTGAAGATCAACGACTGGAACCTGTACTCGTCGACCCTCGGCCTGGTGAACTTCATCTCCACCGCGTTCGGCAAGAACCTGAACCGCGTCAGCACCACCATCGTGCTCGGCGTGGTCGGTTCGATCCTCGCGGCCGCCGGCATCCTGTCGCAGTTCACCGGCTTCCTCATCATCCTCGGCGTCGTCTTCCCGCCCATCGCCGGAATCATGGTCGCCGAATACTTCATCGTGCGTCGCTGGCGCGGCGAGCTCGACGCCTCGCGCGCCGAGGGCCGCCTGCCGCTCACCGCTCCGCGCCTGGTTCCCGTGACCCTGGTGGTCTGGCTCGTCTCGGCCCTCGTCGGCTACTTCGTGACCTGGGGCATTCCGGCGATCTCCTCGCTCGTGCTCTCGATCGTGCTGTACACCGTCGCCGGCAAGCTCGGCTGGGTGCGCGGTGTCGGCGAGGCGACCACCGCGCAGGCTCCCGTGCGCGACGCCGCCCCCGTGGCATCCTGACCCGTCCCCTCCGAACGAAAAGAGCTCCACCCATGCACATCGGCATCGACGTCGGCGGCACCAACACCGACGCAGTGCTCATGGACGGCAAGGACACCCTCGCCGGCGTGAAGAAGTCCACCAGCCCGGATGTCACCACCGGCATCGTCGACGCGATCGCCGCCCTGCGCGCCGAACGCGACTTCGCCGGCTCCGACATCGACGCGGTCATGATCGGCACGACCCACTTCATCAACGCGCTCGTGCAGGCCCAGCGGCTCGCCCCGACCGCCGCGGTGCGGCTCGGTCTTCCCGCCACGAAGGCCCTGCCGCCGCTCGTGGACTGGCCGAGCGTCCTCACCGACGCGATCCAGGCGCGCAGCTACCTCGCCCACGGCGGCTACGAGTTCGACGGGCGGCCGATCTCGCCGCTCGATGAGGACGAGCTGCGCGGCATCGCCGACGACATGAAAGCGAACGGCGTGCGCTCCGTGGCGATCTCGTCGGTGTTCTCGCCGGTCAACCACGACCTCGAGGTGCGTGCCGCCGAGATCCTCGGCGACGTGCTGGGGCCCGACGTGGCCATCTCGCTCTCGCACGAGATCGGACGCATCGGCCTGCTCGAGCGCGAGAACGCCACGATCATCAACGCCGCGCTCCGCGAACTCGCCTCCGAGATCGTCGACGGGCTCACCGCTGCGGTGCGCGCGGAGGGGATCGAGGCCCCGATCTTTCTCAGCCAGAACGACGGCACGCTGATGGACGAGGACTACGTGCGCCTGTATCCCGTCGCCACCTTCGCATCGGGTCCCACCAACTCGATGCGCGGCGCCGCGCTCACCAGCGGCCTGCAGACGTGCGCGGTGGTCGACATCGGCGGCACGACGGCCGACATCGGTCTGCTCAACGCCGGCTTCCCCCGCGAGACGGCGAACGAGGTCAAGGTCGCCGGCATCCGCACCAACTTCCGGATGCCGGACGTGCTGTCGATCGGCATCGGCGGCGGCTCGATCGTCGATGAAGAGACCGCGGAGGTGGGGCCCGCATCCGTCGGTTACCGCCTGACCGAGGAGGCGCTGGTGTTCGGCGGCTCCACGCTCACCGCGACCGACATCGCCGTCGCGGCAGGGCGCGCGAACGTGGGCGACCCCTCGCGCGTCGCGCACCTCGACCCCCACTTCGTCCAGCGCGTGCTCGCACGCATCGCCGATCGCGTGGCCGAGGCCGTCGACCGCATGCGCACCTCGCCCGAGCCGATCCCGGTCGTCGCCGTCGGCGGCGGCAGCATCCTCCTCCCCGAGGAGCTGCCGATGTTCGGCGCTGTGCATCGCCCCCTCAACTACGCGGTCGCCAACGCCATCGGCGCGTCCATCGCCCAGGTGGGCGGCGAGATCGACAAGGTCTACGCGATCGAGCCCGGCCGCCGCGACGAAGGCATCGCCGCGATCCGCGCCGAGGCCGTCGACAAGGCCATCGCCGCGGGCGCGCGACCGTCGTCGGTGTCGATCGTCGACTTCGACGAGGTGCCGATCCCCTACCTGCCGGGTAACGCCACCCGGGTGCGCGTGAAGGCCGTGGGCGATCTCGACATGGGCGTGCGGGCGTGAGCTGGCAGCTCACCCCGTCGGTCGTGGGCGACCTCGCCCGCGGCGCCGCGGTGCTCGGCACCGGCGGCGGGGGAGACCCGTACATCGGCGCGCTGCTCGCCCGCCAGGCACTGGCCGTCCACGGGGCGGTCACGGTCGTGGGCCTCGACGAACTGCCCGACGACGCCCTCGTGCTGACCGTCGCGATGATGGGGGCCCCGACCGTCATGGTCGAGAAGCTCCCGAGCCTCGAAGAGGTCGTCGCACCCGTGCACGCGCTCGGCGCCTCGCTCGGGCGCCCCGTCACCCACATCGCGTGCGCCGAGGCCGGCGGGGTCAACTCGACCATCCCGATCGCCGCCGCAGCCGCCCTGGGCCTGCCGCTGCTGGATGCCGACGGCATGGGCCGCGCGTTTCCCGAGCTGCAGATGGTGCTCCCCACGCTCTACGGCATCACCGCCTCGCCCCTCGCCTTCGCCGACGAGAAGGGCAACACCGCCGTGCTGTCCACGATCGACAACACCTGGACCGAACGCATCGCGCGCGTCGCGTGCGTCGAGATGGGGTGCTCGGTCATGCTCGCCGGTTTCGCCATGTCAGGGGCGAGCGCACGCGAGGCGCTCGTGCCCGCATCGCTGTCGGCGTGCCTGTCGATCGGACGCGGCATCGTCGCGGCGCGCGACGCGAAGACCGACCCGGTCGCCGCGGTCGTCGCCGCCCTCGGCGGGCGCGAGGTCTTCGAGGGCAAGGTCGTCGACGTCGAGCGCGGGACCACCGCGGGCTTCGCCCGCGGCAACGCCCGCATCGAGGGCCCGGGCGACACGCTGACGCTGTCGTTCCAGAACGAGCACCTCATCGCGCGCACGACCACCGGCATCCTTGTCACGACCCCCGACCTCATCATCGTGCTCGACGCCGAGAGCGCCGAGCCCATCACCACCGAGGGGCTTCGCTACGGCCAGCGCGTGCGCGTGGTCGCCGCGCCGAGCGACGAGCGCTGGCACGGTGCCGACGCCCTCGCCATGGTCGGACCCGGCTACTTCGGCTACGACCTGCCCTCCCACCGCTTCGACGGAACCATCGAGAACTCGGAGACCGCCGCATGAGCTGGACCCTGACCGCCGCCGACCTCCCCGACCTGGCCCGCGGCGCAACGTTGCTGGGAACCGGGGGCGGCGGCGACCCCTACATCGGGCAGAAGCTCGTGGAGCGCGTGCTCGGCGCGGGGAGCATCACCGTGCTCGACCCCGACGAGATCGCCGACGACCTGTTCGTGATCCCCACCGCGCAGATGGGCGCCCCGACCGTGATGGTCGAGAAGATCCCGGCCGGCACCGAGCCCACGCTTGCGCTGCGCACCCTCGAGAAGCACCTCGGCCGCACCGCCGATGCGACCATGCCGATCGAGTGCGGGGGCATCAACTCGATGATCCCGCTTCTCGTCGCCGCCGAAACCGGTCTCCCGGTGGTGGATGCCGACGGCATGGGCCGCGCCTTCCCGGAACTGTCGATGGAGACCTTCGCCGTCTACGGCGTGCACGGTTCGCCCCTCGCCCTCGCGGGGGAGCGCGGCGAGACCGCCGTCATCGACACCGGCGACGACGACCGTCAGATGGAGTGGCTGGCCCGTGGTGTCACGATCCGCCTCGGCGGAGTGTCGCACATCGCCGAGTACGCCATGACCGGGGCCGACGTGCGCCGCACGGCGATCCCGCGGACGCTGTCGATGGCGCTGGCACTGGGTCGTGGCATCCGCGAGGCCCGTGAGCAGCATCGCTCGCCGTTCGAGGCCATCGCCGAGACCCTCTCGACCACCCTCTATCCGCATGTGCGGGAGCTGTTCGTGGGGAAGGTCGCCGACGTCGAGCGGCGCACCACCGACGGCTTCGCGAAGGGACGGGCGACCATCGCCGCCCTCGGGCCCGACGACGACTCGACCCTCGAGGTGGCGTTCCAGAACGAGAACCTCGTCGCCCACCGTGACGGCGTGCTCGTGGCGATCGTGCCCGACCTCATCTGCATCACCGACATCGAGTCCGCCGAGCCCATCACCACGGAGGGCCTGCGCTACGGCCAGCGCGTGCGCGTGCTCGGCATCTCGACGCCCGACATCATGCGCACCCCCGGCGCGCTCGCCGCATTCGGCCCTTCGGCGTTCGGTCTGGCCGACGCGTTCACCCCGGTCGAGCAGCTCGAGCCGGAGGACGCCCGCGCGCTGATTACCCTGTGAGCATGAGAACCCTCGGGCCCGACCGCCTGCCGGCGCTGGCCCGGGGGTTCTCGCTGCTCGGCTCGGGCGGGGGCGGGGCCACCACCCTGCTCGAGCTCATGGCCGCCGAACTGCTCGACGGCCCGGTCGAGGTGCATGACGTCGACGACCTCGACCCGCTCACCCCCTGCGTCGCCGTCGGTTTCGCCGGGTCGACCTACCTGCTAGGCGAACGCGTGCCCGCTGAAGACGCCTTCGTGCCGCTGCTGGCTGCGGCCGAGCGCTGGACCGGGGTGGCGGCAGTGGCCGTGTGCGCGATGGAGGGGGCCGGCCTGAACGGCCTCACGCCGTTCCTCCTCGCCCGCGACCACACGCTCATCGACGCCGATCTGATGGGTCGCGCGCTGCCCGGGATCGACCAGCTCTCCCTGGTGGTCGACGCCGTGCCCGGTGTGGTGCTGGTCGCCGACACCGGAGGGGGCGTCATGGTCGTGGAATCCACGCGGCCCGCCGACGTCGAGAGCCTCGTACGCGCGAGTCTCATCCGAGCCGGGGGTGCCGGCGCCGTTCTCGTCGCGGGCTTCACCGTCGGCGACCTGGCGGCCCATGGCATCCCGGGCACCTTCGCCCGGGCGGCCGCGCTGGGCGACGCCGATGTCTTCGGCGAGAGCCTCCCCGGTGGGCGGGTCCTCGCGGCGGGACGGGTGAGTGCGGTGGACGCCGTTCCCGACGACCCCTTCGTCCGATCGATCGAGCTGACCGGCGACGACGGTGCGCTGCTGCGCCTGGTCGCACGGTCGGAGTTCCTCGCGGTGACCCGCGACGGGCGGACGATCGCGGCATCCCCCGACATCCTCGTGGCGATCGACAGCGTGTCGGGCGACGTGCTTCAGGTCGACGCGGTCACGCTCGCCCGTCACGTGCGCGTGGTGTCGCTTCCGGCGCCGGCGTGGTGGACGGCCGCCGCCGGCCGCCTCGCGCACGTGGTGCCCGCCGTCTACGGGTTGCCCGATCTGGAGGTGGAGTCGTGACGACCGTGCTGCGATCCTCGCCCCGCCAACCGAGGAGAGCGCCGTGACGCCCCTGGATCTGCGCGCGCTGCTGGCGCACCCCGCGAACGGCCGGGTCCGTGTGCTGGTCGACGCCCCGGGCGTCGAGGCCTTCGCCGGTGTGGTGGTCGCCGCGCGCGAAGCGCTGCTGCCCGAACGGGGAGACGGCGACCTCGCCGCGCTCATCGAGCGACCGCCCTCGGCGCCCTGGCAGCAGGACGCCCTCGTGCGCCGGGTGCGCGACCGCGGCTTTCGCGGTCTCGCCCTCTCCGGGGCGGATGTGCTGGGGGCCGGCAGCCGCGGCCTCGCCGCCCGCCTGGGGCTCACCCTGCTCGCCGTCGACGACCCGATGGCCCTGGCCCGCGCCGGGTGGGAGCTCGTTCAGGGTCGTGACGCCCTGACGCTCGGGTACGTCAGGCGCGTGGCGCAGTCGATCGAGTACTCCGCCGCGCACCTGGCCGACCTGCTGCGCCACCTCTCGGCCAGCGTCGGACACGGTGTCGCGCTCATCGACGCCGAGGGCGTGCTGCTGCAAGCCGGTGGTGACCTGCCCGAGCCGGTGAGAGCGGCGATCGACTTCGGCCTCTGGCAGGACGTGGTCTCGGTCGCCGAAGGAGCGGCCGCTTCGGTGCGCGTCGACAGCCCGAGCCGCGCGGGGCTGCGGCTGGCCGTCTTCGGGACGGGGCTCAGCGCCGCGCAGCTGTCGGCCCTGGCCGTGGCGGCGGAGGTGGCGATGCCGGCGGTGGCCGCGCGCATCCTCATCGACGAGGTGGCCGACGTGAGCGATGCCGCCGTGGCATCCGGTCTGCTCCGGGAGTTCCTCGAGGCCCGCGACGCCCGCGACCCCGATGTCGAGCAGCGCATGAGCGAGCGGGGCTGGCGCACGGGTGGGTACCACCTCGCGTTCCGCATCGCCGGGCGCCGTCGGCTCGAGACACTCGAGCTGCTGCGTTTCGTTCGGCGGATCCTCGCTGCCCTCCCCGTCGACTCGCAGGCCGTGACCAGCGGCCGCGGCGTGACCGGCTGGCTGAGCTTCGCCGAGCCGCCGGCACCGGACCGCCTTGACGAGCACGTCGCCGCCGTGCGCGCCCTGCACGACCAGGCGCGACGCTCGTTCGACGTCGCAACCGGCGTCGGTTCGCTCGACAGCGGCGCGAGCGGGCTGTTGCGCAGCATCGACGGCGCGGTCGACGGCGCGCGCATCGCCGCCGGACGCGCCGCGACGGGCTGGTTCGTGCGCGTCGACGCCCTGGGCATCGAGCAGGTGCTGCTGTCGTGGGCCGGGTCCGACACCTTCGTGCCCGCCGCCGAGTCGCTCCTCGCTCCTCTCGCCTCGCAGGGCCCGGAACTGCTCGAGACGTTGACGGCCTACCTCGACCACGAGTCCGGCGTCTCGGCCACGGCGACCGCCCTGGGCCTGCATCGCAACACCGTGGCGATGCGCATCGCTCGCGCGCAGGAGCTGCTCGGCGTCGACCTCACCGACACCGACGCCCGTCTCGCCCTGCACCTCGCCTGCCGCGCGCTGCGCTGAGGCCGTCGCGGGGGTGCCTGGCGGCTGGCGGCGCGTCGTCCTGCGGAGTGTGGGCCTGACACGCCGTTCGGGATGCCGATAAATCGGCGTGTCTCGAACGAACTCCGCACGACGGTTCACGCCGCGAGCGCCGACCCCGCGGGGCGCCGGGGGGAGGGTTGCGTGAATACCTGCCATGTGTAAGGTTTTAGAGCAGTGAGCTCCGTCCCCCCGGAGCGCTTTCGATGAGGAGAGCCAGTCATGAAGCACACCCTCGCGGCATCCACCGCGGTCG
>JAKOMY010000308.1 GCA_022702225.1 Microbacteriaceae bacterium
CCCTCGTCGAGCATGATCCCGATCTCCTGAGCGAGGCCGTCCTGCACGCGGGCGAGGATCGTCTCGGGCGCGACCGGCGCCTTCCCGGTGACGAGCACCTTCTGCGCGGCCTTGGTCCAGCCGGTCACCCGACCGCCCTTGTCTTTCTCGACGACCTCGGGGAGCGCGGCGAGCTCGTGGAAGTTCTCGGACGAGAAGAACCGGTCGGGGAAGGCGTGCGCCATCGTGTCCTGCACGTGCGCGGCGACTTTCCACCCGACGAGGTCGATGAGTTGGAACGGCCCCATCGGCAGGCCGAGAGGCGCGAAAGCCTTCTCCACGACGGCGATGGGCGTTCCCTCGTACACCGCCCTCGCCGCTTCGCCCATGACCTTCGCCAGCAGACGGTTCACGACGAAGCCGGGGGCGTCGGCGGTGAGCACCGCGTTCTTGCCGAGGCCCTTCGCCACGACGAACGCCGTCGAGAGGGCGGCGTCGCTCGTGGCATCCGTCTTCACGACCTCGATGAGCGGCATCACCGCGACGGGGTTGAAGAAGTGGAAGCCGACGAGCCGCTCGGGGTGCTGCAGCACCGAACCGATCTCGGCGACCGACAGCGACGAGGTGTTGGTGGCCAGAATGGCGTCTTCGGACACGATCTTCTCGATCGCCGAGAAGACGTCCTGCTTGACGCCGACCTCTTCGAACACGGCCTCGATGACGAAGTCGCAGTCCGCGAACTCCGAGCGGTCGGTCGTGCCGTGCACGAGCGCGCGCAGCTGGTTGGCCGTGTCGCCGTCCAGACGCCCCTTGGCCTCGAGCTTGCCGATCTCGTCGTGGATGGATGCCACGCCCTTGTCGACACGGCCCTGGTCCAGGTCGGTGATGATCACGGGCACGCGCAGCCTGCGCACGAACAGCAGCGCGAACTGCGAGGCCATGAGCCCCGCGCCGATGACGCCGACCTTCGTGACCTTCTTCGCCAACGCCTTGTCGGGGGCTCCGACCGGACGCTTCGCGCGCTTCTGCACGAGATCGAAGGCGTACATGGATGCCGCGAACTGATCGCCCGTGATGAGGTCGGTCAGTGCGTCGTCTTCGCGGGCGAAGCCCTCGGCCTTCGTGCCGCTCTTGGCCTTGTCGAGCAGGTCGAGCGCGACATAGGGGGAGCGGGGGACGGTACCGATCTTCGACTCGAGCATGCCGCGGGCCATCTTGATGGCGATGGGCCACTTCGTGAGGCGCTCGAGCTTGCCCGGCTCGTTCTTCCGCTCGACGCGGACCCGACCGGTCAGCACGCCATCCGCCCAGCGGAGCGAATCCTCGAGGTAGGAGGCGGCGGGGAAGATGGCGTCCATGATCCCGAGGTCGAATGCCTGCTGCGGCTTGAGCATGCGGTTCTGCTTGAGCGGGTTCGAGATGACGACCTCGAGCGCGTTCTCGATGCCGATGAGGTTCGGCAGCAGGTAGGCACCGCCCCAGCCGGGGATGAGGCCGAGGAACACCTCCGGCAACGCGACGGCTGCGGCTGAGGCGTCGACCGTGCGATACGTCGAGTTCAACGCGATCTCGAGACCGCCGCCGAGGGCGAGACCGTTCACGAAGGCGAACGAGGGCACGCCCAGCTCGGACAGTGAGCCGATGACCTGGTGGCCGCGCTGCGCGATGAGACGGGCGACGTCCTTCGAGGGCAGCTTGGCGACGTCGGACAGGTCGGCGCCGGCGGCGAGGATGTACTGCTTGCCGGTGATCGCGACGGCGTGGATCTCGCCCGCAGCGGCACGCTCCTGGAGCGTCTGGAGCGTGCGCCCGAGTTCGGCGAGCGTCCCCGGCCCCAGCGTGTTCGGCCGCGTGTGATCGCGACCGTTGTCGAGCGTGATCAGAGCCAGCACGTTGCCCGAGGGCAGTCGCACGTCGCGGACGGGGGAGTGGGTGACCACCTCATCGCCGGTCAGGGCGTCCAGAGGCGTGAAGTCGATCGCGGTGTAGTCGGTCACTTGCGCTTCTTCTTTCCGTCGAAGAACGGGTTCTCCCAGATGACCGAGCCGCCCTGGCCCAGGCCCACGCACATGGCGGTGAGGCCGTAACGGACGTCGGGGCGCTCGGCGAACTGCGCGGCCAGCTGGATCATGAGACGGACCCCGGATGCCGCGAGCGGGTGGCCCAGGGCGATCGCACCGCCCCACGGGTTCACCCGGGGGTCGTCATCGGCGATGCCGAAGTGATCGAGCAACGAGATCACCTGGATGGCGAAGGCCTCGTTGAGCTCGAACAGACCGATGTCGTCGATCGTGAGTCCGGCTTTCTTCAGAGCCTTCTCGGTCGAGGGAATCGGTCCGATGCCCATGATCTCGGGCTCGACCCCCGCAAAGGCGAACGACACCATGCGCATCTTCGGCGCGAGACCGAACTCTTTCACGGCGTCGCTTCCCGCCAGCAGGCTGATCGTCGCGCCGTCGGTGAGCGGCGACGAGGTGCCTGCGGTGACGCGACCGTGTGGGCGGAACGGCGTCTTCAGTGTCGCGAGGCCCTCGAGCGTGGTCTCGGGCCGACGGCCCTCGTCCTCCGTCGCCAGGCCCCACGCACCGTCGGCGTCCTTGACCGCGACCGATACGAGGTCGGGCTGGATCTTGCCGGCGTCGTAGGCGGCCTGCACCTTGTGCTGGCTCGCGACGCCGAAGCGGTCGGCACGTTCTTTCGTGAGGTGCGGGAACCGGTCGTGGATGCGTTCCGCCGTCACGCCCATATTGAGCGCACCCGGGTCGACGAGCTTCTCCGCGACGAAGCGGGGGTTGGGATCGACGTTGCCGCCGATGGGGTGTCGACCCATGTGCTCGACGCCGCCGGCGAGGGCGAGGTCGTACATGCCCACGCCGATCGACGCGCCCATGGTGGTGACGCTCGTCATGGCGCCGGCGCACATGCGCTCGACCGCCAGACCGGGCACGGTCATGGGCAGCCCGGCCAGGATCGCCGCAGTCCGCCCCAGGGTCAGTCCCTGATCACCGGTCTGCGACGTCGCGGCGATGGCCACGTCATCGATCCGGTCCTTCGGCACGTCTGCGTTGCGCTCCATCAACCCGATGATCGCCTTGACCACGAGGTCGTCGGCGCGGGTGTTCCAGTACATGCCCTTTTCGCCGGCGCGCCCGAAGGGGGTACGCATTCCATCGACGAAGAAGACGTCCGTCATCTCGGCCACTCTGCCTCCAAAGTTTGGGATGACCCCAGCCTAGGAAGGCGAGATTGCTGCGCAGAATCGGTTGTCTGAACCTACGAATCGGTGGCGGAACCGTCGTCGTCGGTGTTGAGGGAAGCTACAAAGCTATCGGCGATCACCTGTGAGGTCTGGTCAATCTGCCAGGGGCGTGCGCCGAGCTCCGCGAGGGCTGCCCCGACAGAATCGGCGGTGAGCTCGGCCGGCGGCGCCCAGGCCAGACGGCGCAGGGTCTCGGGTGTGAGCAGATTCTCGGTCGGCATCCGCAGCTCTTCCGCCCGTGCCTCGACAGCCGGGCGGGCCTTCTTCAATCGGCGGTCGGCCTCGGGGTTGCGGTCCGCCCACGCGCGCGGCGGGGGGAGGGTGTCGCTGGGCACGCGATCGGCGGGCAGATCCGTCGATTCGCGACCGGCGACGATAGCGTTCCACCAGCGGTCCAGCTGGGTACGGCTGGCGCGACCGTTGAACTCTTTCACGCCCGCGAGCGCCTGCTTGCTCGCCGGGTCGGCAAGCACGGCCGCGACGAGGGCGCGGTCGGGTACGAGTCGGCCGGGCGCGATGTCCTGCTCGCGGGCGTAGTCCTCGCGCGCCTGCCAGAGCGACCGGGCGACGGCCAGCGAGCGGCGACCGCGCACGCTGTGCAGCCCGCTCAACCGCCGCCACGGGTCGTCGCGCGGGGGCTTCGGCTCACGATCGAGAACGGCCTGGAACTCCTGGCGTGCGATCTCGGTCTTGTCCTGCTCGGTCAGCTCGGCGTCGAGCACGTCGCGCACGTCGATCAGGTGCTCGACATCGAGGGCCGCGTATTCGAGCCAGGCTGCCGGCAGGGGGCGCGTCGACCAGTCGGCGGCGGAGTGGGCCTTGGCCAGCGTGATGCCCAACGTCTGCTCGACGACCGCCCCGAGACCGACGCGCTCGTGCCCGAGCAGGCGCGAGCCCAGCTCGGTGTCGAAGATGCGCGGGGGCTCGAGCCCTCGTTCACGCAGGGACGGCAGGTCCTGACTCGCGGCGTGGAACACCCATTCGACGTCGCCGATGGCGTCTTGAAGGGGCGAGAAGTCCTCGATCGTCGAGGGGTCGAAGAGGAAGACCCCGGCCTCGCGGCGGAAGACCTGGATCAGGTAGGCGCGCTGCGAGTAGCGGAAGCCGGAGGCACGCTCGACGTCGACCGCGACGGGACCGCTCCCCGCGTTCAGGGTCTCGCAGGCGGCGAGGAAGCCCGCGGCATCCTCGATGACGATGTACTCAACCACGCGTGGGCCTCCGGGCTCCGAGAACAGCGACGCCCTCCGACCCCGGGGGGAGGCCTGCGAGCATGCACACGAGCTCCGCCCACGCCTCGAGGTGCGGGCGGAAGGGACCGCGCGGCGACCACGACGCGCGAAGTTCGATCTGCGACCCCTCGCCCTGCGAGGCCAGGGCCCCGAAGCCGGTCGAGAGGGTCTTGGTGGCGGTGCCCGATTCCGAGTGGCGATCGGCACCGCGCGAGTCGAGCGCATCGATGAGCCACGACCAGGCGACCTCGGCCAGCAGGGGGTCCACGCCGATCTCGGGCTCGAGAGGCGCCTGCGCGAAACAGACGATGCGCCAGGCACCGCCCCACGGCTCGGGCTCCTCGGGGTCGTGCAGCAGGATGAACCGCCCGGTCCCGAAGGGCGAGTCGGTGGCGTGCTCTTCGGGCCGCACATCTCCCGCCAGAGCGAGAGAGAAGGGGGCCAAGCCGGAGGGCGACGGAATCTGCCGGACGACCAGATCGTCGCGGAAAGTCGTGTCGCGCACCTCTTCGACGGCTCGCGCGAAGGGGCTGTCGGCCTCCGCCGGGCGCTGGTCACTCACGGCCACAGACTAGAGTGAGGCCTCGATGAACGCTCCCAGGCGCGCCGCGGGTTCCCGCGCATCGCAGCGCTCGACCACCGGTGTGCGCGCCACCCTCGCGGCCCTCGGCATCGCCCTCGCCGCCTCCGCGACGACGCTGGGGGCGGTCTCGCTCCGCATGGCGCGTACGGTCGTCCGCCCCGCCGGGCGACGCCCCGACACGCGTATCGTGCGTCTCGACGCTGCGTCGCAGACGATCACCCTCGAGCGCACGCCCGACACGACTCTGCCCGGCCGATACGGTCTTTTCACCGTCGGCTCGGTGGACTATCTGCGACTCGGCTCGATCGTCGGAGAAGACGAGACCACCGTCACCCGCAAACTCCTCACGCATGTCCCCGCCGACGGCGATCTCGCCTCGGAGGCGGCCTTCAGCGGGTGGTACTTCGACAAGCCCGAAGACCTCATGCTCCCGTTCCAGGCGCTCGAGGTCGACGCCGGGGTCGGCTCGTGCCCCGCCTGGGAGTTCCCCGCCGAGGGCGACTCCGACGTCTGGGTCGTTCAGGTGCACGGGCGCGGAACGACGCGGTCCGAGGCCCTCCGCGCCGTCCCGGTCTTCCACGCGCTCGGCATCTCGAGCCTCGTGGTGTCGTACCGCAACGACGGGGATGCCCCTCGCAGCCCCTCGGGCACATACGCCCTGGGCGCGACCGAATGGCGCGACGTCGACGCCGCGATCGGCTACGCCCGCCGTCGGGGGGCGCGCCGCGTGCTGTTGATGGGGTGGTCGATGGGGGGAGCGTTGTCGCTCCAGGCCGCCC